>QNEY01000038.1 GCA_003645385.1 Gammaproteobacteria bacterium
GAAGTTTGATCCGGTATCTGAAGAAGTGACCAATGGTGAAACAAAACGTCTTGGTTGTGGACTCGGTATACCCTTTGCCTTAAAGATAATAAAACAGCATGGTGGAAAGCTGGTTTATGATCCTGTGCCAGATGGAGGCACTAGCGTTAAAATTATTTTAATGATAGAGCCATAGAACATGCTGGTGATATGAGGAATTAATTTATGGTAGATGTACTGTTAGTTGAGGATGAAACATTATTTGCAAAATCGGTATTGAGGCGTCTGCAACGAGATGGCTATGAGGGGGAAATTGTTGAAACTGTTGCTGAAGCTAGGCACTCACTCAATAAAGACCTACCTGATATTTTATTGCTGGATGTTCGGTTACCTGATGGCAATGGTCTTGATTTGTTGGCAGAACTTCGTGCACGTGATGATAATGAAGGGAAAAAATTACCTGTAGTTGTTATGACAGCATATGGCGAACTAGATGATGCTATTTCAGCGATGAAGTTAGGCGCAACTGACTATCTAAAAAAACCTGTTGATCTAGATGAGTTGGTGTTGACCCTATCTAAAGTCATGGCAACGCAACAACTCAACCAGCAGTTGAGTTATTCACAAGTCCGTGACCGACATGTACTGGATAAAATCGAGATGATTGGTTCTAGTAAAGCAGTTAATGACATTCGTAATCAGATAAATCGAATTGCCCAGTTAGTTGATCAAAGTACTGATAACCCCCCAGTGATTCTTATTCGAGGAGAAACTGGAACCGGTAAAGATGTGGTGGCCAGGCTATATCATCAAGCTGGAAGTTGGCATAAAAAACCCTTTGTTCATGTAGATTGTGCTTCATTACCCAGTGAGTTGATTGAAGCAGAACTATTTGGTTATGAACGTGGTGCCTTCACCAATGCACATCAAGCCAAGGCAGGTTTAATAGAGGTGGCTGAAGATGGGATATTATTTCTGGATGAAGTGGGTGAGTTGCCATTGGCATTGCAAGCTAAGCTGTTAAATGTTCTGGAACGTCGTGTGGTAAGGCGATTGGGATCAACTAAAGAACACTCTGTCTCTGCCAGATTTGTGGCGGCAACAAATCGTAATCTCAGAGAAATGGTTTCGAAAGGCACATTTCGTTCAGATCTATTTTATCGCTTAAATATATTAGAATTGGTTCTGACACCATTATCTGAACGTAAGGAAGATATTCCAGTATTAACAAAATACTTTGTTGAAAAGATGGCACGAAGGTATGATTTAAGTACACCCATATTAAGTACAGATGCATTACAGCTCATGCAACAACATCCATGGCAAGGAAACATAAGGGAACTACAACATATCCTAGAACGAGCAGTGATGATGTGTCAGCAGGGCCAGATTAGAGCTGATGACTTAATGTTGCAGCACTCATCCTTATCAGAGCCTGATGATATGCAGGTATCAAAGATTCAATTCGAAACCTTAGCGGACATGAAGTTGGAAGAGGTAGAAAAGTTTTTGATTGAACAGTCATTAAAACGCACTGCAGGTAATGTCTCCAGATCAGCCAGAGAGTTGGGATTAACACGGATGGCAATGCGTTACCGAATGGAAAAATATCTACTCTAAATACGTTGGGGAATTTTTAACGATTACTTAACGATTTTCAAGCCTGGTCGCTTTTGTTTTAGTGAGGAGGGCTTAGTCGGTGACGGCGGCGATATTTCATCATCAGTAAAGAACATCCCCTCATTATTTTCTTTTCCGTAAATGGCTAAAACAGCAATGATTGGGATAAATAATTCCATTTGTTTGCCAGAAAAACGTGCAGAAAAACTAATCCATTCATTGTCAGCATGAAAATTGTTGACTGCATCAGGATCAATATTGAGCACTATTTTACCATCATTAATATACTCGATAGGCACTTGTACACCATCTAAAGTAGCATTAACCAATAAGTATGGTGTGACCTGGTTATCCTGTAACCATTGGTAGATCGCTCTGATCAGATAGGGCTTTTGTGAAGTCATAACAATAGCAGACTAACGCATATCCCGTTCAATATCACTCAAACTAGCCTGAAAACTTTCCCTGGCAAAGATTCGCTCTGCATAATCTTCAACAGCTTTAGCTTTGGTTGGGAGCTTGATATTGAGCATTGGCAAGCGCCAAAGCAAAGGTGCCAAGCTACAATCTAAAAGAGAAAATTCATTGCTCATAAAATAAGGTGATGCTGCAAAAAGTGGTGCTAATACTGTCAGATCTTCTTGAACAGTTTTACGAGCCTTGGAAGTATTGCCTTTTTCTACACCTGTCAGTACATTCCAAAGTGCATACCAGTCTTTATCAATGCGATGCAACATAAGTCTTGCTTTAGCCCGATCGGCGGGATCTACAGGCATTAATGGTGGATGCAAGAAGCGTTCATCAAAATAGTTAATAATGATATTGGAGTCGAATAACACCATATCACGATCTATGAGGGTTGGGCTGGCACCATAGGGATTGGCAGCGGCAACATCCTCTGGCCATTGTCCATCTATAATATCTTCAATATTAGCCGTAATATTTTTCTCATACATTACGATTCGAGTGCGATGACAGAACGGGCATGCAGGATCTGAATAAACAGTCATCATTGCGCGTCGGTTACTATTGACCATATTGTGTTGCTCCTGTGAATGTCTGTTTTGATCTAAACATCCATCGGGTTAAATCTGTAGCTGAAACAAAGAAAGGGAGCAGGCCCCCTTTCTTTGTAATACAGTTAAATTTTTGTACCAAGATTTTAGTTTAGTGAATATCTTTCCAAAAAGCTTTCTTCATCGGATAAGCTACTAGGAAGAATAGGAAAAGATACAATAATACCCACTTGCCGAGAGCTAACCGCTGAATTTTTGAAGGCTCTCCAACATAGGCTAAAAAGTTTACCAAGTCAGCGATCATGACATTATATTCATAGTTGGACATGTCACCCTCAGTAGCATGCGTTAAATGATGTGTTTCAGCGTCAGCAGCCAGGTAGCCTTGTTGCTGCCACAATACATGAGGCATACCAACATCTTTAAAAGCAAGATTATTGGTTCCCATCGCTTTAGTATTATCCAAATAGAACGTGCGCAGATAGGTGTTTAACCAATCTGTACCTCTAGCACGTGAGATAACTGAAAGATCGGGAGGTGTGACACCAAACCATCTTTTAGCATCTTCAGCACGCATTGCAATTGTCATGGTGTCACCAATCTTTTCAGATGCAAACATCAAGTTTTCTTTAACCTGTTCTTCAGTCAGGCCAATATCTTTTGCCATCCGGTTATAACGCATAAAAGAGGCTGAATGACAGCTTAGACAATAGTTAACAAATGTTTTTGCGCCACGTTGTAGTGATGCTTTATCAGACAGATCAATTTCCACAGGATCAAGATGAATTCCACCAGATGCAGCCATGACTTGAATTGATGTCAACGACATCAGGCTAATCAATAATGTAAGGACTATAGTTCTCATTTCATTGTCACCCTTTCTGGCACAGGTTTGTCTTTATCAATACTGGAATACCACGGCATCAGAATAAAGAATGCAAAATAAATTATTGAAAATATACGTGCCATATTTGTATACAGTGTTGTTGCTGGTTGGGTGCCCAGATAACCAAGAGCAAGGAAGCTGATGATAAATAATGTCAAAGCCCAACGGAAATAAGGACCACGATAGCGAATTGATTTCACTGGACTACGGTCTAACCAAGGTAGCAAGAACAAGATTGCCTGGGCTCCACCCATTGCCATAACACCCATTAATTTATCTGGTACTGCACGTAAGATAGCGTAGAAGGGGGTGAAGTACCATAACGGCACAATATGTTCTGGTGTCTTAAGTGGATCAGCTGGTATGAAATTATCTTTTTCCAAGAACCAACCATCCATTTCTGGCATGTAGAATAATATCAAGGAGAAGATAAACAGGAATACAATTACGCCAACAATATCTTTCACAGAATAATATGGGTGGAACGGAATGCCATCGACAGGAATGCCATTTTTGTCTTTATTTTTCTTTATTTCGACGCCATCAGGGTTGTTGGAACCGACTTCATGCAAAGCAATAATATGGGCAACAACAAGGCCAAGTAGGACTAATGGTACTGCAATGACATGAAAGGCAAAGAAACGGTTTAAGGTTGCATCAGCAACCACAAAGTCACCACGAATCCATAAGGCTAAGTCTTCACCAATGACAGGCAAGGCACCAAATAAAGAGATAATAACTTGTGCACCCCAGAATGACATTTGACCCCAAGGCAGTAAATAACCCATAAAGGCTTCAGCCATCAATGCTATGTAGATAAACATACCAAATATCCACACTAATTCACGAGGTTGTTTATATGAACCATAAATGAGGCCACGGAACATATGTAAGTAAACAACAACAAAAAAGGCTGAAGCACCGGTAGAGTGCAGGTAACGAATCAACCAGCCCCATTCAACATCACGCATGATGTATTCAACAGAGGCAAATGCCAATGCGGCATCAGGCTTGTAATTCATTGTCAGAAAAATACCAGTGACAATTTGGAGAACCAACACCAACATGGCTAAAGAGCCAAAGAAATACCAGAAATTAAAATTCTTTGGTGCGTAATACTTAGAAAGATGATCTTCCCACATTTTTGTGGCAGGAAAGCGAGCATCAACCCATCCCATCAGATTAGCAAACATTATGCGGCTCCTTGTGCATCTTCACCAACAACAATACGGTTATCGCCTTGGAAATAATAGGGTGGAACAACGAGGTTGGTTGGTGCCGGAACACCCTTGTATACACGTCCTGCAAGGTCAAATTTAGAGCCATGACAAGGGCAGAAAAAGCCACCTTTCCAATCAGAACCTAGATCTTCCGGTGCCAATTCTGGGCGGTATGTAGGTGAGCAGCCTAAGTGGGTACAAACACCAACTAAAACAATAAGTTCATCACGAATTGATCGAGTCTCATTTACGCAGTACTCAGGTTGTTGACTAGCGACGCTGCTGCCAGGATCACGAAGTTGCTCATCAAGAGATGCAAGACTCTCTATTGTTGCAGTAGAACGGCGTACTATCCAGACCGGTTTGCCACGCCATTCAACGGTCATTTGTTGACCAATTTCTAGCTTACTAATATCGACATCGATAGGGGCACCAGCAGCTTGTGCTTTTGCACTTGGCAACATGGATGTGACAAATGGTACGGCAACGGCGGCGGCGCCTGCACCTCCGACAACGACACTGGCTGCTGTAGTCAGAAATCGTCGTTTACTGTTATCAACAGTGCTAGACATTAGATGGATTACTCCCAGCGGTAAATTGTAAAAAACCTTTTAATTAGACGCTTAAAAGAGCTGGTAATAGCTGCTTTGAGCGTAACAACCAAATAATTTTACCATAGCTGCTGACAGTTGGATCAAAAAAGCCCACTTTTAGTGGGCTTTTTTGTTGAAAATAACCGACGAGATTATTTTACAGCTTTTTGAGCTTTCTTAACCAAACGTTTCAGTGCACCTTTTGGTTTGGTTGCTGCAATGGCTTCAAGATTTGTTGGTTCACCAACAATAATTACACCACCCATACCTGCACCCCAATGAGGGTCACATTTATATAGATATACACCTTCAACTGTTAATGGCTCTGTACCATAATTTTCACCCATTGCAGAAGTCCAACCTGTGGCACCTTCTGGGATATATTCAGTTTTGCTTTGGTCTTTATTAGTAAATACTGTGTTACTGATATGACCATTCATGTTTTCCCAAGAGACGGTGTCACCTGGTGCAATCTGGATTACCATAGGCTTGAATGCTGTAACTTGTGCTTGCACAACATGGTTTTCGGCCATAACTGCTGATGAGAAAAGAACGGATGCACCGATAAGTGCACTTGTAAGTGATTTGCCATACTTCATTGATATTGCCTCTCGATTTTTAAGTTATTTGCCCTAGTGCAGTTGTAGCTTGTCACAACGAAGCTGAACTGAACCTGAACAGATTAGAGTGTATCTTTGTACACTTATTGAATAACGGTTATATCCGCGTTCAGGCCTAATACTACCCTGAGAACAGGGGAAATGTCCAAAATTGTTGGAGATGAAGTGTGCTAGATCACTTAAAAATAGTGCCTTCCAAGGCTTGCTTTGCCCCTTTTAGGGTAAATACAGTTTGTTGCTTTGTGCCATCAAGCAGTACAAAATCAAAAGTGATTTGTTGACCATTAGCAAGTGCGTCAACTGTTCCTAAATGGGGGCGAGATTCTCCTTGCCAGATAGGGCATATCACACGTTCAGGTAATCGTTCAGCAATAATATGATTAACGCTAAAGTCTCTATCAGTTGAAATCCCATTATCTTCGTCGACAATAATAGCCTCTATACCTTCATCAGCAGGCACAATGGTCGCCACAAAACCTCGTAACATCTGTACGGGTTTTTGATCATCGATTTGGAATAGGGGTAATTGGTTTTGCGATAATTCATCAAAACTATTATCAGATAGACTAAAATCTAACCACACAATTCCTTCAGAAGTTTTGAAAATGGCTAATTCAAAGCCATCTTCATTTCTCACCATTGCAGACTGACTTTGAGTTTTAGTTGCTGCATGAGTAAATGTTTCTATTGTCCAATCAGCAAAAGTAGCGCTAGAAAATAGGCTAACCATTATAAATAAGATGATTTTATTCAATTTTTATGTCCTTCAGTTTGCTGCAATGCCCACATCGCTGCATAGTGTTCATTTCTGGCCAACAATTGACTATGGGTGCCACGTTCGACAATTCGACCATGATCTAAAACTAGGATAGTATCAGCATCGACTATGGTTGATAAGCGATGAGCAATAACTAAAGTCGTTTTATTCGCGCTGAGGGTTTGTAGTTCTCGATTAATAGCCTTTTCTGAGTGGCTGTCTAGGGCAGATGTGGCTTCATCAAAAATCAGAATTTGAGGATTCTTTAATAAGGTTCGTGCAATTGCGACACGTTGTTTCTCACCTCCAGATAATTTTAAGCCACGCTCACCAACTAAGGTGTCATAACCATCTGGGAGTTTTTCAATAAACTCATGGATATGAGCTTTTTTGGCTGCATTAATTACATCTTGCCGATCGACTTGTGGGTTGCCATAGAGAATATTGTGATAAATGGTATCGTTAAATAACACGGTATCTTGAGGCACAACACCAATTGCCTGTCGCAGGCTGTATTGTTGTACATGTTGAATATCAACATCATCGATAGTAATCTTACCTGCTTGAAGGTCATAAAAGCGGAACAATAATCTGACCAATGTAGATTTCCCCGAACCGCTAGCACCTACAATGGCAAGTTTTTCCCCGGGTTCAACGGTAAAGTTGATGTCATGGAGGATGGTGCGATTCGAATCGTAATAAAAATCAACATGGTTAAATTGAATAGCACCTTGTTTAACGATTAGAGGGGCGGCATCATTTTTATCAACAGTTTCTTGTTGTTGATCGAGCAGATTAAACATTCGTTCCATATCGGCTAGTGAATGGCGGATTTCTCGATATACAAAGCCAAGGAATCCAAGCGGCAGATATAGCTGCAATAAGAAGGCATTAATTAAGACTAGATCTCCTAGGCTTAACTCACCATCAACAACACCTTGGCTGGCGAGAAGCATTAAAATTGTCAGACCAATCGCGATAATGGCACCTTGACCAATATTGAGCAATGATAATGATGTTTGGTTTCTTACAGCAGATTTTTCCCATGTAGCTAATGTGTCATCGTAACGTTGTAGCTCATAGTGTTCGTTATTGAAGTATTTAACAGTCTCGTAGTTCAATAAGCTGTCTATAGCCTGATTATTAGCTTTTGAATCCATATCATTCATCGCTCGACGAAAACGCATTCGCCATTCTGTAATGATCAAAGTGTAGACAATGTAAAGTAGGATCGTTCCCGTAGTAATAATGGCAAAGATACTGTCGTATTGAGATAGTAGAATCACAGTGACCAGACCAATTTCTACCAGTGTTGGCAAAATATTGAAGATCATGAAGTTTAGTAAAAAGCTGATACCTCTGGTGCCACGCTCAATATCTCGGGAGATGCCACCAGTTTGACGTTGTAAATGAAAACGTAATGACAAGTTATGTAGATGTTGAAAAATTTTACCGGCGATGCGTCTGACTGAATGGTAGATAACCTTGGCAAATAAGGCATCACGAAGTTCGCTGAATAGACTGCTTGCTAAACGCAACAAACCGTATGCGAGTAACATCGCAATAGGTAAATAAATAATGTCTTGTTGTTGTGGATCAAGCGCATCCACCGCACCTTTTAGCGCAAGAGGAATACCGACATTGGCGAATTTGGCCAGGGTCAGTAGAGCCAAAGCTATAGCTACACGCCCCTTAAATTCCCATATATAGGGCAATAAGCTTTGAATAGCTTTCCAGTCGTGGTGATTTTTCATAAAAGAAGTTTAGCTGATTATTCCATTACACGGGAAAGCAGAAAAACCGTAGCGTTCGTTTTTGGGTATAATTGCTCGGTTTATAAATTGAAAAACAAACTATTGTTACACACTCATGTGCTGTAGAAATGGGTTGAAGGTGAAGTTAATGCCGTTATATGAATATCGTTGTGATACTTGTGATCATGAATTTGAAGCATTGCAAAAAATGAGTGATGAGCCGTTGATTCATTGTCCTGCTTGTGATGAATCAACATTACGGAAGTTAGTTTCTGCTGTTGGATTTCGTTTGAAAGGTAACGGTTGGTATGAAACAGATTTTAAAAGTGGTAAAAAACGTAATCTTGCAGATAATGGGTCAGCTTCAACAACAAAAAAGCCTGATGAGGCTGCTTGAGGCTTACGCTGTGGCTATCACTAATATTACTGTAGAAAAGTTGTATGCGTAAATATATCATAGCTGGACTATTGGTTTGGATGCCATTAGGCATTACCTTTCTAGTAATACGTGCAATAGTCGGTTTTTTGGACCGGACTTTATTATTGCTGCCACAAAATTATCAGCCTGATAATTTACTTGGCTTCCATATCCCGGGTTTAGGTGTTGTTTTAGCGGTGGTACTTGTTTTAGCGACAGGAATGATTGTTGCAAATTTCCTTGGCAAAAGAATTGTAGCTTTTTGGGAAAATCTCTTATCAAGGATCCCGATAGTTCGCACCTTATATGCAGGTGTGAAACAAATAATGGAGGCAGTGCTGGCTGCAGATGGCAAATCTTTTCGTAAAGTATTGCTGTTGGAATATCCACGTAAAGGGGTCTGGAGTCTGGCATTTATGACATCCGACAATTTGGGAGAAGTACAGGCCAAAACAGGGGGGAAGGTGGTTAGTGTTTTTGTTCCAACTACTCCTAACCCGACCTCTGGATTTGTTTTGATGGTGCCAGCGGATGATGTGATTGAATTAGATATGGCAGTTGAAGAAGGCCTAAAATTGATTATTTCAATGGGTGTTGTGGTACCGCCGTGGCAAAAAGAGCAATTAATTGCTGGTGAAACTGCCAGTGAAAATAGTAACTGAGTGCTAGTTGTGCCAATAGGCCGATTAGCATTACTGAATTAACATAAAAGAAATTGGAAAGAACTTATGCGTAGCCATTATTGCGGCGATGTAAACGAAACTTTGGAAGGTCAAACTGTAACTGTTGCGGGTTGGATGCACCGCCGTCGTGATCATGGTGGGGTTATTTTTATTGATCTACGTGATCGGGAAGGACTAGTTCAAGTAGTCTGTAACCCTGAAGATGCGGAAAGTTTTGCAGTAGCAGAACGTGTACGTAGTGAATATGTATTACAAATTGAAGGTGAAGTACGATTACGCCCTGAAGGTAGTGATAACTCTGACTTGAAAAGTGGTAAAATTGAAATTGTGGCCAAAAATTTAGAGATTCTAAATAGTTCAGAAACACCACCCTTCCCACTGACAGAACAAGCGGAAGTGAACGAGGATATTCGTTTACGTCACCGTTATATCGATTTGCGTCGTCCAGAAATGTTGCAAAAATTACGTTTTCGTTCACAGATCACTCGTCAATTGCGTAACTTTCTTGATGATAGTGGTTTTCTTGATATTGAAACACCAATATTGACTAAAGCGACACCGGAAGGTGCCCGTGATTATTTGGTGCCAAGTCGTACTCATGCTGGCGACTTCTTTGCTTTACCTCAATCTCCACAGCTGTTTAAACAATTACTGATGGTGTCAGGTATGGACCGATACTATCAGGTAGTTCGTTGCTTCCGTGATGAAGATTTACGGGCTGACCGCCAGCCTGAGTTTACTCA
>QNEY01000039.1 GCA_003645385.1 Gammaproteobacteria bacterium
ACAATACTACCAAAATTGCAAGGCCAATCGCCGCTTCAGCAGCAGCTACGGTCAAAATAAAGAATACAAATATCTGTCCTGATATATCACCTGAAAAATGGGAAAAGGCGATAAAATTAAGATTCACAGCCAACAACATCAGTTCAATACACATCAGCAAGATAATAATATTTTTTCGGTTAATAAAAATACCTGCAACAGACAAGCTGAACAGTAATGCACCCAAAATTAGAAAATCTGATAGTGCAATCATGATTGTGACTCCTGATCGCTATCTTGCTTTTTAACTGCATCCATTTTGACCAGTCGAACCCGGTCTTCTCTTCGAACCTTAATCTGCTGAGAGATATCTTGCGTTTTACTAGTCTTTTTACGTAATGTCAGAGTGATCGCAGCTACAATAGCAACAGTCAAGATCACCGATGCTATCTCAAATGGGTAAACATAAACGGTATAGAGCAATAAGCCAATTTCTTTGGTATTACTATAACCTTCTGGATGAGGCACAGGGGAAGAGACGATATCCAAACCAAAATGGGAGGCCCCTAAAACGGCAATCATCTCAATAGTGATTAATGCTGCCACTAAAATGCCTAATGGCAGATACTTAGTGAAACCTTCTTGCAATGGTGCCAAATCGATATCTAACATCATTACTACAAATAGGAATAGCACCATTACGGCACCAACATAAACGAGCACTAGGGTTAATGCTAAAAACTCTGCTTCAAGCAATAACCAAATACCAGCACTGGTAAAAAAGGCCAATATCAAAAACAAGGCCGCACGTACTGGATTACGAACTGTAATCACCATCGTACTAGCAAACAACAAGGTAGCTGCAAAACAATAGAATATAATCTGTTCCATTATCTATACTCCGCATCGGCAGCACGATCAACAGCTATCTGGGTTTCGTGCTTATCCCCCACAGCCAACAATTTATCTTTAGTCATAATACTTTCACCACGATTCTCGAAGTGATAATCAAATACACGAGTTTCTACAATCGAATCTACTGGGCATGACTCTTCACAAAACCCACAAAAAATACATTTAAATAAATCAATGTCATAACGGGTTGTACGACGGGTACCATCTTCTCTAGGCTCTGTTTCAATGGTTATAGCCAAGGCTGGACAAACCGCTTCACATAATTTACAACCGATACAACGTTCTTCACCATTAGGATAACGACGTAAGGCATGCAATCCTCTAAATCGTGGTGACTGAGGTGTGTTTTCTTCAGGATATTGAACCGTAATTTTCTTGGCAAACAGATAACGACCTGTCAGCTTTAAGCCCAATAACAATTCCCAGAGCAAAAAGCTCTTAAAGAAATGACGTACCGAGTTCATGACAATGCCTCCGTAAACCACGGGCCAATATCATAGACTTGTGCCGTTGCAACAACGACTAACCAAACAAGCGTTACTGGAATAAATATTTTCCATCCCAAACGCATAATCTGGTCATAGCGATAACGTGGGAAGGTTGCTCTGAACCACAAATAAAAGAATAAGAAAATACAGGTTTTCATTAGCAACCAAACGATGCCTGGCACCCATGAAAATAAGTTTTCTAAACCAGGAACACCTTGGAAAGGTGATAGCCAACCACCCATGAACATCACGGCAGCCAACATTGAAATCAAAATCATATCAGCATATTCAGCAAGAAAAAATACTGCAAATGCCATTCCTGAATATTCAACATGGAAGCCAGCCACGATCTCTGACTCACCTTCAGACACATCAAATGGTGCCCGATTAGTTTCAGCAATACCTGATATAAAGTACACCACCAATAATGGAAATAATGGCAACCAGAACCAGTGTAAAATCCCACCCTGCTGTGCCAACACAATCTCACCCATATTTAGGCTGCCGGCAGCAATTAATACCCCAACCAAGGCAAAACCCATTGCTATTTCATACGACACCACTTGAGCAGCGGAACGTAAGGCTCCCAAAAATGCATATCTGGAATTTGAAGCCCAACCAGCTATTACAATACCGTAAACACCCATTGAGGTAATCGCTAATATATAGAGTAAACCAGCATCAATATTAGCCAAGGTCATGGTCGCATCAAACGGCATAACAGCCCATGCAGCTAAAGCAGGACCAATTGCTAATACAGGCGCCACCAGAAATAAATATAAATTAGATTTTGATGGCAATATGACTTCTTTCAACATCAACTTCAGCCCGTCAGCTATGGGTTGAAGTAATCCCCAAGGACCAACACGATTTGGACCAATTCGTACTTGAATAAAACCAATAACTTTACGCTCGGCTAGGGTCAGGTAAGCGACACCTAACATTAAAGGAACAATTATCACCATAATTTTTATGACCGTATATAACACGGTCTGCGCAACAATCCAGTCAGTGATAGCAACAATCATGTCAATCATGATTTGGCCTCAACTGTCACATTTGAAAAAGCAGTACCTAATGAGGAGGTTTCCTCAATACCTGTAGCCAGATAAATACAACCATCAGCAATGCCATTATCAATTTCAAATACCATGGTTACACTATTGTCACCCTGACTAACCATAACAGTTTCAGCTTGATCAACACCGTGTTTGTCAGCTTCTCTAATATTCATTCGGACAATTACTGCTTTTGCATTTTCAGGTGTTTGTTGTAATGCCTTACTACGTCTAACCACACTATCAATTTGATACATTGGTACTTCTGAAATTGCCATCAATTCAACATCTGAATCCAGTTCGTCTGGTAGATAAGTTTGCTTAACAGCTGAAAATACCAATTTCAACTGATCGCGTACGTCATCACGTATGTCTTGTGATGAAACGTAATCAAAGCCATCTACTTTGGCTAAATTCCCTAATACCCGTAATACTTTCCAGCCAGGTCGACTCTCACCTTGTGCAGTGACAGCACCAGTAAAACTCTGCCACTGACTATCTGCACCAATAAAGGTGCCTGATGTTTCAGCAAAACTTGCTATTGGCAAAATGACATCGGCGTAAGCCAACATCGTATCCGTTACATAACTGTTCATAGACACTACAAAACTGGCATCATGCAGTGCGTGTTGTGCTCCAGCTGGATCAGCACAATCTAATTCTGGTTCGATTCCAAATAATACATACGAACGTAAACATTGTTGCCACATTTGTTGAGCATCAAGTCCTGTCGACTCAGCCTTATGTTTAGTCGAATGCTCATAAGGTAGCACCCCAGCAATTTTTGCTGCAGATGAATTGGCTGTTGGCAGTACAATCATCTGACTTTTGGTTAATCTTGCAATCAAATCAGCCAGTGCTTTTATCTTGGAGGCTTGCGGGTGATTATTTGCTAATTCACCAATAAATAACGTCGCCCGCATTGCATTGGACAATTGCATGGCAATTGTTTGCTCTAAGGCTGTTGGAACTATATCTTCTAACAAATAAATCCAAGCTTTATCATCGTCACTGGCTAAAGATATGACTGCCTTTGCAACACCCGATAAGGTTGTCAACAAGCGTTTAGTGTTAACTATTACCGGTGTGGCGGGCATCAATAAATCAGATTCAAAAAAGTTAATATTGGTAATAGTCGTTCCCATCATCGCTGCTTGTCTCATGCGGTGGGCAATAATGGGTTGTTCGGCTCGAATATTACAGCCTATCAATACAATTTCATCATTCTGTTCAATAGTTGCCAGACACCAATCTTCATAACTGTAATCGATATCTTGATCAGCAAAGTCTTGTTGGCGTAGGCGATGATCAATATTATCTGTACCCAAACCACGCAACAATCTTTGGAACAAATAGGCTTCTTCCAAGGTTGCTGTTGGTGAAATCAAACCTGCAATTTGCTCTGTACCATGTCTGGTTTTAATCACTTTCAGACCATCAACAGCAGCTTGCAAAGCTGTTTGCCAATCAACTGTTTGCCATTCACCATTTTGTTTAATCATCGGCTCGGTGGCACGTTGTTCGTGATTCAAGCCTAAGTAACTAAAACGATCACGATCAGATAGCCATGTTTCGTTAATGCTTTCATTATCACGTGGTACAACTCGTAATACTTCATTTCTACGAGTATGAAATTCAATATTGGAACCAACAGCATCATGAGGTGCAATCGAAGGGTGAGCAGTTAATTCCCATGCTCGGGCTAGATAACGAAATGGTTTTGAGGTCAATGCCCCTACTGGACATAAATCAATAATATTGCCGGACATTTCCGAAGTAAGACTATGCTCAATATAGGTACCGATTTCCATATGCTCGCCACGACCAGTAGCGCCCAATTCGGTAATACCAGCAATCTCCTGCCCAAATCTCACGCAGCGAGTACAGTGAATACAGCGAGTCATATCAGTATTAATGAGTGGACCGATATCTTTATCTTTAACTACTCGCTTACCTTCTGTAAATCGACCTACACCTGAACCATAGCCCATTGACATATCTTGCAATTCACATTCACCACCTTGATCACAAATCGGACAATCAAGAGGATGATTTATAAGTAAAAACTCCATTACACCACGTTGGGCATCAACTGCTACTTTAGAGTGTGTAAAGACTTTCATTCCCTCAGCGACAGGGGTAGCACAGGCAGGTAAAGCTTTGCGTGATTGTTCAACTTCAATCAGACACATACGGCAATTAGCTGCTATAGACAGTTTTTTATGGTAACAAAAACGAGGGATATCAATGCCTGCCTCATCAGCAGCCTGAATAATCATTTTTGTTGAATCCACTGTTAGTGGAATGCCGTCAATTTCTATATTAACCATCTGTATTATCTACTCAGCCTATACCTGACATCGACCATGATCGATGTGATACTGAAACTCATCATGAAAATGTTTAATAAAACTAATAACTGGTGCAGCGGCAGCATCACCTAATGCACAAATTGTATTGCCATTGATATTTTTTGCCACATCGACTAGACGGTCCAAATCTTCCTGTTTACCTTCACCATGTTCTATACGTTTGATCACACGATAAAGCCAGCCTGTACCTTCACGACAAGGCGTACATTGTCCACATGATTCTTCATAATAAAACTCAGAAATTCGTTCCAAGGCCTTGACCATGCATGTCGTTTCATCCATCACGATCACTGAGCCAGCACCTAACATCGAACCGGCACGACTAATGCCATCGTAACTCATTGCAACATCCATCATTGCATCGCCCGGAAGAATCGGAGTGGAACTCCCTCCAGGAATGACCGCTTTCAGTTTATTACCATTACGGACTCCACCAGCTAATTCCAGTAATTCTGAAAATGGTGTTCCCATTGGTACTTCATAGTTTCCAGGCTTATTTACATGACCAGAAACACTAAAAATCTTACTGCCACCATTATTGGGTGTACCTAATTCATGGAACCAGTCACTACCCTTTTCCAAAATCACCGGTACGGAAGCTAATGTTTCTGTGTTGTTAACTGTTGTTGGCCTACCAAAAAGACCATAACCAGCAGGAAATGGTGGTTTATAGCGTGGCTGACCTTTTTTACCTTCTATTGATTCCAGTAATGCCGTTTCTTCACCACAAATATAAGCTCCTGCACCCGGATGAGTATAAATCTCAAAATTAAAACCCGAGCCTAAAATATCCTTGCCTAAATATCCGGCCTCTTTTGCTTCTTGTATTGCTTGTTCAAAACGATCATAAGGCTCAACAAATTCACCTCGAATATAGTTATAGCCTGCTTGAGCACCGATGGTATAACCAGCAATGATCATCCCTTCAATCACTTGATGAGGATTAAAACGCAAAATATCGCGATCTTTACAAGTACCAGGCTCACCTTCATCTGAATTACATACAATGTATTTAGCACCGGGTAGTCGGCGAGGCATAAAGCTCCACTTCAATCCAGTTGGGAAACCAGCACCACCACGACCACGCAATGCCGAATCTTTAAGTTGTTCGATAATTTCTTCTGGCCGTGTTTTTTCTTTGAGTATTTTTTCTAATTGCTCATAACCACCCACACTACGATATGACTCCAGCGTCCATGGTTGATCTAGATGAAGGGTACGAAAACAAACTTGATTCAGTTCCATTATTTGATTCCATCCAAAATCTGATCAATCTTTTCGACAGTAAGGTGCTCGTGATAATCACGATCAACCTGCATCATTGGTGCACCACAGCATGCACCCAGACATTCCACTTCTTTCAAAGTGAATTTACCATCTGAGGTTGTTGCACCTAGTCCTGCACCTAGTCTTTTACTCAGGTGTTCAACGACCTCTTCTGAACCATTTAACATACAAGAGATATTGGTACAGACATTGATCTTATGTTGCCCTACTTCCTGCAATTCAAACATCGTATAAAAAGTAGCTACTTCATAAACACTGATAGCAGGCATAGCTAAATAAACAGCAAGTGCGTCCATTATTGGTTCGGAAAGCCAACCATTATTAGCAGCCTGCAAAATATGTAAACTTGGAATAACAGCAGACTGGCTCTGTCCAGCTGGGTATTTAGCAATCCATTCGTCGAGCTGCTGGCGAATATCAGCATTAAATAATTGTGCTTTGGCACCGGTCAATTGCATGTCACTCATCGATCTATCTCACCAAAGACAATATCCATCGTACCTATCACAGCCACGACATCAGCCAACATGTGTCCCTTAACCATTTCATTCATTGCTGATAGATGGGCAAAACCAGGGGCACGAATTTTGAGACGATACGGTTTATTGGCACCATCTGAAATCATATAAATGCCAAACTCGCCTTTTGGATGTTCAACTGCTGTATACACTTCACCTTCAGGCACACAGTAACCTTCAGTAAATAATTTAAAATGATGCACCAATGCTTCCATATCATTTTTCATATCAGCACGTTTTGGCGGAGCCACTTTTACATCATCTGTAATTACCGGGCCAGGATTTTCACGTAGCCAATCCACACACTGTTTAATAATACGGTTTGATTGACGCATTTCTTCAATTCGAACCAAATAGCGATCATAACAATCACCCTCAACTCCGACTGGAATATCAAAATCCATCCGGTCATAAACTTCATAAGGTTGTTTTTTACGCAAATCCCAAGCAATACCTGAACCACGGAGCATGGGGCCAGTAAAGCCAAGTTGCATAGCTCGTTCAGGTGAAACAACACCTATACCTACCGTGCGCTGTTTCCAGATACGGTTATCCGTTAATAATGTTTCATACTCATCAACACATCCGGGGAAACGCTCAGTAAAATCTTCAATGAAGTCCAACAGGCTACCTTCACGATTGGTATTCTTCTGTTTAACTTCCTTTTCACTGTGCCATTTTGATTTTTCATACTTCGCCATCGAATCTGGCAAGTCACGATAAACTCCACCAGGGCGATAATAAGTGGCATGCATCCTAGCTCCAGATACAGCTTCATAACAATCCATCAAGTCTTCACGCTCACGGAAGCAATACAAAAAGATAGTCATCGCACCGATATCAAGACCATGTGTTCCTAACCACATTAAATGATTAAGAACTCGAGTAATTTCATCAAACATTACTCGGATATACTGTGCTCGCTCCGGTACTTGTACACCTAATAATTTCTCAATGGCCATCACATAAGCATGTTCATTGGACAACATCGATACATAATCAAGTCGATCCATATAACCGATACTTTGATTGTAAGGTTTAGTTTCAGCTAATTTTTCTGTACCACGATGCAATAAGCCAACATGCGGGTCGGCACGTCGAATCACTTCACCATCCATCTCAAGAATAAGACGTAATACACCATGAGCTGCAGGATGCTGCGGGCCAAAATTTAAAGTGTAATTCTTAATTTCAGCCATTATTGATTGCCATTCGAATAGCGATTATCATCCCGAATCACACGTGGCACTAATGTTCTGACCTCAATACTGACCGGCTCATATATCACCCGTTTTTTATCAGGGTCATAACGCATTTCTACATTACCAATAAGTGGGAAATCTTTACGGAATGGATGACCAACAAAACCATAGTCAGTCAAAATACGTCGCAAATCATTATGGCCATCAAATAAAATGCCAAACAAATCAAACGCTTCTCGCTCAAACCAGTTTGCACTATTCCAGATAGAAGTCACACTATCAATAATCGGCTGCTCAGCATCTAATCGAACCTTAATTCGTAAGCGCTGGTTATGTTGAATAGAGAGTAAGTGATAGACAACAGCAAAACGAAAACCTTCTGATACAGGCTCCATATTGCCTGCACCATCAACAGCACGACTAAACCCATGGTCTGATGCACCTTTAGTTTCCCATGCGGCACCACCGTACTGTGAATAATCCACACCACAAATATCAATCAATTGTTCGAAACCAAATTGATCGCGTAGCTGTTCAGCTACAATTAAAATACTTTCTGCAGGTATATGGATAGTGATCTCTTCATGACGCCATTCGCAATCAAGAATCACGTCAGAAAGTTGTTGCTCCAGTTTAGCCTTCAATGCTTTTATCATTGTTATCAGGCTTCCTGTGTTCTAGCAATGGTATTTGTACGACGAATCTTTTTCTGCAACTGAATAATACCGTAAAGCAATGCTTCAGCTGTAGGAGGACAACCAGGCACATAAATATCAACCGGAACAATACGATCACAACCACGTACTACTGCATATGAATAATGATAATAACCACCACCATTAGCACAGGATCCCATTGAAATCACCCAACGAGGCTCTGACATCTGATCATAAACCTTGCGTAATGCAGGAGCCATTTTATTAACCAAAGTACCCGCAACTATCATCACATCTGACTGACGAGGACTACCACGAAATACCACTCCGAAACGATCTAAATCATAACGAGATGCACCCGTGTGCATCATTTCAACAGCACAACAAGCAAGGCCGAAAGTCATTGGCCATAACGAACCTGTTCGTGCCCAATTGATTAATTTGTCTGCTGAAGTAGTAACAATACCTTGTTCAAGAATGCCTTCTATTCCCATTCCAGCGCTCCCTTTTTCCACTCATAGATAAAGCCAACTACTAATATACCCAAGAAGAGAAACATGGCTAACAAGCCAAACACACCTATTTCATCAAGCACTATTGCCCAAGGAAATAAAAAGGCAATTTCCAAATCGAAAATAATAAACAGGATAGCAACAAGGTAGTAACGCACATCGAACTTCATATGTGCATCTTCAAATGGCTCAAAGCCACACTCATAAACAGAACGCTTTTCGTCATCAGGACGGCGAGGTCCAAGAATAAAACCCGCCAGCATTGGCATCACACCAAAGCCAATACCAATAATCACAAACAGCAGAATTGGGAGATAATTCTCCAGCATAAAAGGTTATTCTTTTCAGTTATCGATAAATTTCAGCAGCATTTTTCAGCTTATCTATGCCCCATCAATTATCTAGTAAATAAAATAATCGGATAATCCCTAAATGTTACACAGTATCAAGCCTAAAGAGAAGATGTATTTGATATTTTGATCCATTTTTCTTGATGCAGATCACCTACGCACATTTTTCTTCTTCTACAGCCATAGATCAAAAAAATTAATGATGTCCAATATAAAAAAGCCCGTATAACTCAGATGTGAATTATACGGGCTTTTTTATATATCTTTGGTGCCGACGGGCGGAGTCGCCACCAACTCATTTCTAAGCATATAAATAGTCATAACAGACTGTTATTAAAATAGTTATTACATTCGACGGAATAACCTTACATAAAGTGTGTGGTCCATTTGTGGTCCACTTTTATACAAGCTCAGTATATCTGACTTTTTAAAAGTCTTTATATTGGCCCTAGCTCTTCTACCAAACTCACCAACTCTTTTGTAATCGAGATTAGTTCAGAGAGCAATTGAGGACTAATTTCTAAGTGCCCCTCATATTCAGCCAGATTACGTTGATTATGGCATTTATCAAGTACTCTCCATTTAGCATTATCTAAATTGACCGTATGCTGTAAGCACTGAAACACTAAATAACGGTTATCTGAACGATAGCCATGCCAACGCATAGCAGCTAAGGATAATGCATGAGCAGCACCATAAGCTAAAGAAAACCGTCCTTCTTCGGATAGTCCTTCAACTTGGGCATCTTGCAGGCGTCGCTTTGCTGAGCTCACCATACCATCGAACTCGTTCTGATCTGGTGGTTCTATCTTGAGCTTCTGGATCTTTACTAAGTTATCTAACTGTGGCAATGTCATTATCATTTCCTTTGAGCCACAGTTTAGGTTGCGCTATCACTCTCGTCAAAAAAGAATTGTCCT
>QNEY01000040.1 GCA_003645385.1 Gammaproteobacteria bacterium
AATCTGTAGCCAAATCAGCAGCCGCATGTTGTGGGTGTTTTGCCAAAATAAAATTAGCTGCAGATGGCAAAACTTCAAAACCAAGTGCCATTAATTCATTGGTCACCCATTCACGGCTAGCTATTATCTTCTGACAAGTCTGTTCAAAATAATCCTGCTCTTTAAAAGCCTCCACCGCAGCACTGATTGCAAGACTACCCATAGGATAAGAGTTAAAACTGTCTTTGACCCTGACCAGTGCTTCAATCAAATCTTCATGACCAACAGCAAATCCAATCCGCATTCCAGCCAAAGACCGTGACTTTGATAAAGTCTGCGTAACTAATAAATTTGGATATTTATTAACCAAATAAATGGCTGTTTTCCCGCCAAAATCAATATAAGCTTCATCGATGACGACGACTGAATTTTTATTAACATCTAGTAATTTTTCAATCTCCTTCAACGCTAACAATCGACCTGTAGGTGCATTAGGATTGGGGAAAATAATACCACCATTATTTCTCTGATAGTCCTGAACTTTAATTTCAAAATCATTACTAAGCGGAATAGTCTGGTAATCAATCTGATAAAGCTGACAATAGACCGGATAAAAACTATAGGTAATATCTGGAAATAGTAATGGTGCATCGTGCTGAAATAATGCATAAAAAATATGAGCCAAGACTTCATCCGATCCATTGCCCACAAATACTTGTGCGCTATCAACATGGTAATACTCTGCCACAGCCTGTTTAAGTAGACTAGCATCTGGATCGGGGTATAAACGCAGTTGGTCACTTACTCCAAGACGGATTGCTTCCAGCGTCTTTGGTGAAGGTCCATAAGGATTCTCATTGGTATTTAACTTAACCAAATTAGCGAACTTAGGCTGCTCCCCAGGCACATAGGGTTCCAATTTGTGAACAATCGGGCTCCAATAGCGACTCATTGACCTATAAACCCTAGTCTTTCAGACGATATTCTGCTGAACGTGCATGCCCGGTCAAGCCTTCACCACGCGCTAACACTGAAGCAATCTGGCCCAAGGTTTGTGAACCTTGCTCTGATACTTGTATCAAACTAGAACGTTTCTGAAAGTCATACACACCAAGTGGAGAACTAAATCGGGCTGTACGGGATGTGGGCAACACGTGGTTAGGTCCGGCACAATAATCACCTATAGCTTCAGCGGTATAGCGACCCATAAAAATAGCTCCTGCATGACGAATTTTTTTCGCCATTGCGGCTGGCTCTTCAACTGATAATTCCAGATGTTCTGGAGCAATATAGTTTGACACCTCGACAGCCTCATCTAAGTCTTTTACCTGAATAAATGCCGCACGATCGGCTAATGATGTTCGAATAATTGATTCGCGTTCCATTGTGGGTAATAGACGATCAATTGCATCCTTAACCTGTTTTAAGAAATCAGCATCTTGTGAAATTAAAATGGCTTGTGCATCTTCATCATGTTCAGCTTGTGAGAACAAGTCCATAGCAATCCATTCTGGATCAGTTTTACCATCGCAGATCACTAAAATTTCTGATGGGCCAGCAATCATGTCAATACCAACTGTGCCAAATACCATGCCTTTAGCAGTCGCAACATAGATATTACCTGGACCAACAATCTTATCAACTTGAGGAATGCTTTCGGTACCATAGGCCAATGCAGCCACAGCCTGAGCACCTCCAATTGTGAAAATACGGTCTACTCCAGCAATAGCTGCCGCAGCAAGCACTAATTCATTAACTTCACCATCAGGTGTCGGCACAACCATAATTAACTCAGCTACGCCAGCAACTTTAGCTGGAATTGCATTCATCAATACTGATGATGGATAAGCCGCTTTACCGCCTGGCACATACAAACCAGCACGATCTATCGCTGTTATTTGTTGACCTAGTACGGTTCCATCAGCTTCAGTATATGTCCATGAATCCTGCTTTTGGTGTTCATGATAACTACGAACACGATCAGCAGCTTTTTGTAGTGCTTGTCGTTGTTCATCAGGAATGGAATCTAATGCAGCTTTAGTACGAGATAAAGGTATCTCTAAGTCGGCCATTGATTGAGCTTCTACCCGATCAAATCGACGACTAAACTCTAAAACAGCCTGATCGCCGTCAGTTTTAACTTGTGCAAGAATATTCTTTACGGTGTCAGCTACAGCTGTATCCGATACAGCATCCCAAGCAAGAACTTTCTCTAGTTGTTGCCAAAAATCACTATCAATAGTATTTAACTGCTTAATATCAACCATTATTCTGTTCTCTTACCGCATTACGAACCCGATCAATAAATTGTTGAATACGAGCATGCTTCATTTTCATTGAAGCTTTGTTCACGACCAGACGAGAACTAATATCTGCAATGTGTTCCATCGGTACTAAGCCATTAGCCCGCAGAGTATTGCCTGTATCAACCACGTCAACAATACGATCAGCTAACCCCACTAAAGGTGCTAATTCCATAGAACCATAGAGCTTGATAATATCTACTTGTTGGCCTTGTTTCGCATAAAAGCGCCTAGTACTTTCAACAAACTTGGTTGCTACCTTTAACCGGCCCGTTTTTTCCGGCTCATTTACACGACCAGCAGTCATTAATTTACAGCGAGCAATTTCTAGATCTACTGGTTCGTATAGCTCAGCATCAGGATGCTCAAGCAATACGTCTTTACCTGCAACACCAATATCAGCACCACCATATTCAACATAAGTTGGTACATCAGAAGCGCGGACAATAATTAACTTCACATCTGGCTGATTGGTGTCTAAAATCAGCTTTCGACTCGTTTCAGGATCATCAACTGGTTCAATACCTGCAGCTTTTAACAAGGGCAAGGTTTCTTTAAATATCCGCCCTTTAGACAAGGCTAAAGTGAGAGCGTTTGGCATTTTAACCCCTTGCAGAACCTGGGACTCGGCGAATCTTAGCCCCTAATTGTTGTAATTTTTCTTCTATACATTCATAGCCACGATCTATGTGATAGATTCGTTCAACAATCGTTGAACCTTCAGCCACTAAAGCAGCTAAAACCAGAGATGCTGAGGCGCGTAAATCTGTAGCCATCACTGGCGCAGCAGTCAGTCCACTTTGCCCTGTACACACTACAGTATTACCTTCAATTTGTAGTTCTGCACCCATGCGTTGCATTTCTTGTACATGCATAAATCGATTTTCAAACACTGTTTCAACAATTGTAGCTTGTCCTTCAGCGATACTGTTTAGAGCAGTAAATTGTGCCTGCATATCTGTTGGGAAAGCTGGATAAGGTGCGGTACGAATACTCACTGCTTTAGGCCGCTGCCCATGCATATCAAGTGAAATCCAGTCTTCACCCACTTCGATATCAGCTCCGGCTTCTTCAAGTTTTAACAATACTGCTTCTAACTCATTGGCATCGGTGTCTTTCAGCTTTACTTTGCCCCGTGTGATGGCTGCTGCGACTAAATAAGTGCCTGTCTCAATGCGATCTGGAAGAATATTGTATTTAGCTCCGTGTAAGGCACTGACTCCTTCAATCTCAAGCGTTGCTGTTCCAATGCCGGTAATTTTAGCGCCCATTTTATTTAAAAAGTTAGCCAAGTCAACAACTTCAGGTTCCCTGGCTGCATTTTCAATGATGGTTTTACCTTCAGCCAGAGTTGCTGCCATCATCAAGTTCTCAGTACCAGTCACTGTTACCTGATCCATAAAGATATGAGCACCTTTCAGTCCGCCACCGTTAGTTGCTCGAATATAGCCATTCTCAACCTTAATTTCTGCTCCCATTTGCTCAAGCCCTCGCAAATGTAGATCTACTGGGCGAGAACCGATTGCACAACCGCCTGGTAATGACACATCAGCCTTGCCAAATTTGGCCAATAATGGTCCTAACACCAAAATAGATGCACGCATGGTTTTCACCAAATCATACGCAGCCTCGGTATCTGTGAGCGTTGTAGAATCAATCACCACCCCTGAACGCTCATCAACCGTCAGAGTCACGCCCATCCTACCCAACAATTCCAGCGTAGTAGTAATGTCATGCAGATGAGGCACATTACCAATATGGACAGGTGAATCTGCAAGCAACGCCCCAACCAATATTGGTAAAGCAGCATTTTTAGCACCAGAAATACGGATTTCACCTTCTAGAGGTTCACCGCCTGTGATAATCAATTTATCCATGTAATCTCAATATTGAAAATTGTCTATTTAACGAGGAACAGCAGTTTTTACAGATAGTGCATGTAAGGCACCTTCAAAACTGTCACCTAAAGTTGCATAAACCATTTTATGTTGGGCAAGTAATGGCTTGCCAGCAAAAGAAGCGCTTTCAACAAAAGCATCAAAGTGCTGGCCATCATCTCCAAACACTTCAATTTTTGCATCCGGCATGCCCGCTTCAATCATTTTTTTAATTTCAAATGCTTCCATCTATAAGCCTACTGTAATGGTAGTAATTCGTCTAAACCACTGGCAGTAGCTATTGCCAACATCTGCTCTGGAATATTATGAAATACAATTTTTTTATTTGCTTGATTTGCCGAACGTATCCACTCTACTAATAATACCAAGCCAGCACTATCACTCCTCGTGACATTGACTAAATCTATATCAAGCTTCTTAATAGGATCCAACAACGCTTGTGATTGTTTCAAAACATCATTTACTGTAGAAAAAGTTAACTTACCGCATACTCGGAGCAAATTGGTATCGACATCAACAGCTATGGAGTATAAGTCTTTCATGCCTTAATTTTTTCATTTCGAATGGCAATATCGTCAATGAACTTATCCATGCCATCGTTACGAATTTGTGTTGAAAAATTCTTGCGATGAACTGTAATCAAACTAATGCCATCAATTTTAACATCAAACACTTTCCATTCTTCAGCCTTGTTTAAATACATAGACAATGTCATAGGAATTGATGGACCACCAGGTTGTATGATTTCCAATCCCACTTTGACTTTCTTTTTACTTAAATCATCATGAAATGGTTTCATGCGAATTTCTTCATCAGCATATTCCAACATTGCTGTTGAATAGGTTCTAACTAATAACAACCGGAACTCTTCGGTGAATCTTTCGCGTTGTAATTCATTAGCATTACGCCAATTCTTTCCTAAAGCTAATTTTGACATTTTACCAAAATCAAAATAGGGCATAATGATATCCTGAACTAAACCGTATATTACGCTTGGGTCTTGTTCTAACTCGACTTTATTGTCTTGTAATGCTTGTAACATATCATCAGATGCAGCTTTAACTATTGCCTGAGGTTCTGGCATTTCATGCTCATCAGCTTGAATAGTGGGCAAAGTTACTACTGATAACAACATCACGAAGACAATTGCCACCTTATTTCTAATTTGTTTTATTTTCATCATTATTCACCTTCAGCCTTACTAAACAGGAATTGTCCAATAACTTGTTCTAACACTAGCGCTGGTTGTGTTAAATCTATGACATCACCATTCTGTAAAAATTCTTCTTCGGCTCCTGCTTCAAAACTAATATATTGTTCTCCCAATAAACCTGCTGTGTATATGCTCGCAGAGGTATCTGTAGGTATTTTATCGAATTTACCGTATAGGTTTATTGTGACTTGTGCTGTATAGTTTTCAGAGCTAAGACTTATATCCGCTACACGACCAACACGAACACCTGCCATGGTGACCGGAGAGCGAACTTTTAATCCACCAATATTTTCAAATTCGGCAATAACTTGATAGCCAGTTTCATCCGTAAACTCTGCTAAATTACTCACTTTCATCGCCAGCATAAATAATGCAGCAATCCCGGCAGCAACAAACATTCCAACAGTAATTTCAGTACTTTTATTTTGCATCACTTACTCTTCTCCAAACATCAGCGCTGTCAGCACAAAGTCTAAACCTAAAATAGCAAACGCAGAGTGTACCACTGTGCGTGTCGTTGCTCGTCCCACCCCTTCTGATGTTGGGGTAGCATCATAACCTTCAAATAATGCAATCCAGGTCACCACAAAACCAAATACAACACTTTTGATTACACCATTTATCACATCATCATACCAATCAGTTTTTACCTGCATTTGCGACCAAAATGCGCCATCATCCACACCTAATAGCCCGTGACCAACTAAAAACCCACCTAAAATACCGACTGCACTAAAAATTGCAGCTAATAATGGCATGGAAATTACTCCTGCCAAAAAACGTGGCGCAATCACTCGTCGAATTGGATCTACAGCCATCATTTCCATCCCTGAGAGCTGCTCAGTACTTTTCATCAAGCCAATTTCTGCTGTTAATGCTGAACCGGCTCGGCCTGCAAATAGCAACCCACTGACCACAGGACCTAGCTCACGAACCAGTGACAAAGATACCAATACTCCAAGTGATTCTTCGGCACCGAAATCAACTAAAGTATTGTATCCCTGCAGACTTAAAACCATGCCGACAAACAAACCAGAAATCAGGATAAGAAAAGCTGACAACACACCAACCGAATACAGCTGTTGAATGACCAATGAAAATCTTGTGAACAGCCCAGGCACGCCTGACAATATCTGCAACAAGAACAAATGGCCTCGCCCAAGCCGCTCAAGCACTCCTAGGCCCCATCGACCTAAGCTACGAATTGCACCAATCATGTCGTCACCTCAGGATTCAATAGATCGTCTGCAAAAGCATCTCCTGGATAATGGAATGGTACAGGTCCATCAGGCAAACCTTGCATAAATTGTTGCACCCAAAGCGATGAAGAATGTTTAAGTTGAATAGGACTACCTTTCTCAATTACTTTGCCACCAGATAGCAAATAAATATAATTTGCAATTTCCGCCGTTTCAATAACATCGTGTGATACCACGATACTAGTCAGACCCATGGCATCATTCATACGATCAATCAAATTGACCAATGTTCCCATCGAAATAGGATCCTGACCTGTAAACGGCTCATCATACATAATCATCATAGGATCTAGTGCGACTGCTCTAGCCAAAGCAACCCGCCTTGCCATTCCACCTGATAATTCACTTGGCATCAGGTCCCGTGCACAACGCAAACCCACAGCCTGTAACTTCATCAACACCAAATCACGAATCATACTTTCCGGTAATTTAGTGTGTTCTCGCATTGGAAATGCAACATTGTCAAAAACGGTTAGATCCGTCAACAATGCGCCACTTTGGAACAGCATCCCCATACGTTTACGTAGCTCATATAGTTCTTTGCGAGAAAGCTGATGCACATTTTGGCCATCGACCTCTATTGTGCCGCGATCAGGTCGCAATTGACCACCAATCAAGCGCAGTAATGTTGTCTTTCCAGTTCCACTTGGCCCCATAATAGCTGTAATTTTTCCACGGTAAATATCAATATTCACCCCTTCAAATATCACACTATTACCACGGCTAAAGTGCAAATCCCTGATTTTTATCAGTGGCACCTTGGTCTCCAACAAAATAGAATATATATAAAAGAACGGTAATTCTCAATAATATAGCCTCTTAAGTCAAATATGATTGTGGAAAAATTCTGTCTATTCCGCTACAGTAGCTGCCACCAGTTCCTGGTTGTGGGAACTTCTTACACAGCTTAGCACTCTCACTCTGTGTAGGTTCTCACACTAAATTTACTGCTTTAAACGGAGAGAAATAATGAAGAAATTTTTACATTTTATTGCCGCAGCATTAATTGCTGTTCCAATGATTGCTAACGCCCATGGACCAACACGCCAACAAGTTATCGAAAAAATCACCATTAATGCATCACCAGACAAAGTCTGGGCAGTGATCAAGGATTTTGGTGGTCTTCACAACTGGCACCCAGCCGTTAAAAGCACAGAATTAAAAGATGATAAAACACGTGTTTTAACCTTAGCTTCTGAAGGCAACCCAACTATTACCGAAGCTCTAATCAAAGCTGATGATGAAAAAATGATGCTTAATTACAAAATTACAGATATGACTGTAGTTAAAACCATCACATTCAACAGTAAAGATACACCTTATTACACCTTGCCAGTTTCAACTTATAAAGCATGGATTACCGTTAAAGCAGTAGATGGCGGCTCTGAAGTGCAATGGAAAGCCAAATTCTACCGTTCATTCATGGATAACCCACCTGTTCCTGAAGGTCAAAGTGATGCAGATGCGGCAAATACTATTAAAGGTATTTTCACAGCTGGTTTAGAAAACCTGAAAGTCACTATGGAAAAATAAATGCCCGAGCAACACTGCTTAGCATTTTCAAAGGCGGTCTTATTTAAGATCGCCTTTTTTCTTTTTTGCATAACCGCTATTACCGGATGTGAGCTCAACCCTCCTCCATATGCTTACATCACTAATCAACTGAGTAATGATATTAGTGTTATCGACACTTCAACCCATGAAATTATCGACACTATTTCTGCTGGCAACCGCCCTGTCGGTATTGCAGTCAGCCAAACAGGAAAGAAGGCCTTTATTAGTAATTCCGAAGGCCAAGATATTAATATTCTAAATACCGATACGCTGCAAATAACCAACCAAATTGATGTTGGAGGTAGCCCCGTCGGTATCGCCACTAATAATGATGGTTCCAGAGTTTATGTGGCTGATTGGTATCAGCATAAAATAAGTATCATAGACAGTGACCGAGCTAAAATAATCTCAACTATTGCCGTTGGAAAATCACCTGCTGGCATAGTTATTGATGATAAAAACAACCAATTGTATGTCGCAAATCGTGATGACAATACTGTAATGATTATTGATACGAACTCTCAGCAAATTTTGCACACTATTACTGTTGGCACAGCACCTTTTGGACTCGCTTTATCACCCAATGGCAACACACTTTATAGTGTTAATGTTCGCTCAAGTAATGTCAGTGTTATCGATACTAGACTTGCTAAAGTAACCAGCACAATTAATGTTGGAGAATGGCCGTATTGCGCAGTAGTTAGCCCTGATAGCAAACATGTGTATGTCACCAATCAAGATGACAACACTATTTCTGTGATTGATGCCGTTAATCCTTCAATAATAAATACCATTAATGTTGGTGACTCCCCTGAAGGAATTGATATCACAGCAGATGGTAAATTTGTTTATGTATCTAATTGGGGCGATGGCAGCGTTTCTATTATTAATACCGATAATTATAAGGTTGAAAAAATACTCAACACAGGTAAAGGTAGTCGAGCCTTTGGAAAATTTATCCAATAATGCCAGCCACACCCTATTCTGTTAGTACTGATTCAAACGAATTAATTGAATCTGCCAAGAACTTAGCAACAAAGTTAGCTTTACCTTTTGTCTCACTTAATGAAGACCAAATCCAATTGGTTATCACAGAACAACGTATTGAAATACGAGCACCTGATTTGGGAAATCCTATTTTTATTGATTTTGTTGCGGGTAAAAATGCCCACCGCAGACTATTTGGTGGTGGTCGAGGCCAACCGTTAGCTAAAGCAATTGGCCTCAAAAAAGGCGCCACACCAACAATAATTGATGCCACAGCAGGTTTTGGACGTGATGCTTTGGTATTGGCTAATTTAGGCTGCCAAATTACATTAATAGAACGAAACCCTCTTATTGCCACATTAATTGACGATGCACTCAATCGTGCTGAGGATGATCAAGATATTAGTGATGTGATAAATCGTATGTCATTAATGAATAAGGATGCTATCGACTGTCTAAATGATATCGAAGATAAACATCGGCCGGATATAATTTATATGGATCCTATGTACCCCAGTCGAGATAAATCAGCTTTAGTTAAGAAGGATATGCGTTTATTGCATCAACTAGCAGGACCTGATAGCGATAGTGATCAATTACTTACTACTGCTCGAATAGCGGCCCGAAAAAGAGTGGTAGTAAAAAGGCCTAAATCCGCAGCCTTTGTCGGTGATAAAAAACCCGATACTAGTATCGAAAGTAAAAATACGCGTTATGATATATATCTAAACCATGTGGTTTCACCTACTATTTGTAACTAGACTTTCCTAGGTATACTTTATTAGTAGGGCAATCTATTGAATGAATCTCGGAGTGGGCAATCATGATTGAAATTTTAACCGACTACCCTGAAGGAATATTGGCTTTTAGTGCTACAAGTGAAGTCACAGCAGATGATTATAAAAATGTTCTTGTTCCCGCTATTGAAAAAAGTATTGAACAATACAATAAAATTACTGC
>QNEY01000041.1 GCA_003645385.1 Gammaproteobacteria bacterium
ATCAAAAGGTGATTTACGAACTAAACGATGCACTCCAGTTTCAGTCCGTAATAAACCAAAGGCATAGTCACCTTCAAAATGAATAGTGGCACTTTTGATACCGGCTACCTCACCGGCGGAAGTCTCAACCAGTTCAACTTTAAAGCCTTGGGCTTCACCCCAGCGTAAATACATACGCAACACCATGTTTGCCCAGTCTTGGGCTTCAGTACCACCCGAACCTGATTGAATATCCAAATAGGCATTATTAGCATCCATCTTGCCTGAAAACATACGTTGGAATTCAAGCTTCTCTAGCCCTTTTTCCAGAATATCAAGATCGTTTGTCACAGCATCAAATGTATCTTGATCTTGCTCTTCTACTGCCATTTCCAATAGGTCTTTGGCATCATTGAGTGTGTCACGATGATCAGATAACGTTGTTACAACACGTTCTAAACTGGCACGTTCCTGACCTAATTTTTGTGCTCTTTCAGGATCATCCCAAACTGAAGGGATCTCCAGCTCACGAATTACTTCTACTAATTGTTCAGCTTTATTATCGTAGTCAAAGGAACCCCCTAAGATCGTCACTACGACCTTGAAGTTCTTTAATCCGTTGCATTGTCGCACCTAATTCCAACACTAAAGCCTCTCGCATTTGGTTCATCATGCCAACCATGGTCAGCAAAGTCGCATATTGTAGCGCATTCAGCACTAGTGATTATTTTTTTGGCAAGAATCGCATTGGATCAACAGGTTTACCATTACGTCTGATTTCAAAATGTAATTGATTTTGTTGAGTACCTGTTTTTCCTAAGGTAGCAATTTTCTGACCTGCTTTTACCTGTTGCCCTTCTTTTACAAGTAGTTTTTTATTATGTGCATAGGCACTTAAATAAACATCATTATGCTTTATGATCAGCAGATTGCCATAACGGGGCAAGCCATTACCACTGTAGACCACCTTTCCTGATGCAGAAGCAACAATGCTTTGACCCGAATCACCTCTTATCTTTATACCTTTTCGACCAGCAGCACTTTTTGAATATGTTGAAACCACTTTCCCTTTTGTTGGCCACCGCCATGTTAAATGTTTATTGGAAGAACGAGCAGGTACTACTGCTTTTTTTGTTGTTGTTTGTTTGGTAGCTGTAGTTTTTTTGCTTGACTGACTCTTTGTCTGTGTTTTTGTCGTTGTTTTATACGATTTAAAGCGAATTTTTTGACCAATAACAATTTTGTATGGTGGACGAATATTATTAATTTTCGCTACATTTTTATAGTCCATCCCATAGCGCCAGCTAATCGAATACAAGGTATCACCTTTTTTAACTTGGTATACTGATGGTGGCTTTGACGGTGTAGGTCGAGATTGGCGAGTTTTGGGCTGAGTAGCTTTGGACTGAGTCGCATTGGCTTTGCTTCCATAAACACCAACAGGTGCTACAGCTTTACTGCCACCACCACAGGCAGTCAAAGCCAGTATCAGTAGTATCAGTACGATTCTCATAACTAGGTGAAGATCAAATAACCTGAAATCACCAGCACAACAGTCGCCCAGCCAATACGGTCTATCCAACTATGTAATTGTGATTCCAGTGTTGCTCCACCCCAACGCATTAAAGCTGCCACCAAAAAGAATCGCATACCGCGACCAATAGTCGAGCCCAATACAAAGGGAATTAGGGCCATACCTGCAGCACCTGATGCTATGGTAAAAATCTTGTAGGGGATTGGAGTAAAGCCTGCTAAAAATATTGCCCAAAAACCCCATTGCTCAAACCATTGTTGTGCTAACTGATAAGAATCCATATATCCCATAGACTGCAACCAAGGTTCAACGGTCTGGAAAGCAAATAGTCCAATCAAATAACCTAACAAACCACCTAAAACTGAACTAATCGTTGTCAAAGCCGCATAAAACCAGGCTTTTTCAGGCCGGGCTAATGTCATTGGCGCAAGCATTACATCTGGTGGTATTAAAAAACAGGATGATTCTGTAAAACTGACTAATGCCAACCAGTACGTCGCATATTGATGCCTAGCCCATTTCATTACATGTGCATACATCCCTGAAAATAACTTCATTAGATGTGTCCACTCAGCAATGGCACAAAACTCACGGCATCTAACTCAGTTTCTTCAAAGCTATTACCATTTCGGTCAATAACCCGTAATGACTGTTCAGCACTACCTCCAACGGGAATAACTAGCCTGCCGCCCGGTGCTAGCTGTTTTAACAGTTCTGTAGGGATTTGTTCCGGTGCACAGGTAACGATTATGCCATCATAAGGTGCATTTTCTTCCCAGCCCCAACTACCATCACTGTGTTTTAGGCGAATATTATTAAATTTTAATTGATAAAAACGCTCGCGTGCCTGATTTTGAAGTGGTGAAATCCGCTCAACACTAAATACACGTTCAACTAATCGAGATAAAACAGCCGTTTGATAACCCGATCCTGTGCCTACTTCCAGAACCTTATTCTTTGGCAAGCCTTCCAGTAGAATTTCAGTCATTCTAGCCACAATAAATGGCTGTGAAATAGTTTGGCCATGCCCAATTGGCAATGCAGTGTCTTCGTATGCACGACTAGCCAGAGCTTCATCAACAAACAGGTGGCGCGGAAGTGCCTTCATAATAGCTAACACTCCGGGATGTTGGATACCCTGTTCTTTTAAACGGGTGATTAATCGATCACGTGTCCGCTGCGATGTCATGCCGATACCACGATGATTTGATATCACACCTTCACCCCTTGCAACCAATTTGCCACACCATCAATTGCATCGTAACAAGTCAAATCAATTTGCAATGGTGTCACTGACACTGCCCCTCTACGGATCGCATCAAAATCTGTACCTGGCCCGGCATCTTGCTCTTCACCTGCAGGTCCAACCCAATACATTGGACGTCCTCGGGGATCATATTCTTTAACAACAGGCTCAGCTTTATGCCTGTGACCTAAACGAGTGCTTTCAAAACCAGTAAGTTCTGCAATAGGCAGATCTGGAACATTAACATTCAAAATAGTATCTGCTGGTAATGATGATGTTTTTAATTGCTCAAGCAGTTTTTTGGCAACCCAGCCTGCGGTCTCATAATGAACAGCATCATTACTGGCTAACGAAATGGCAATAGCTGGTAAGCCTAAAAAGCGCCCTTCCATTGCTGCAGCAACAGTTCCTGAATACAACACATCATCTCCCAAATTGGCACCAGCATTAATACCTGCCACGACCATATCGGGTTCTTTATCCAATAAACCCGTTACTGCAAGATGAACACAATCAGTAGGGGTACCTTCAACACGATAAACACCATTATCTAACTTGGTTAAACGCAAAGGGTTTTCCAATGTTAAGGAATTACTGGCACCACTGCGATTCCGATCAGGGGCAACCACCGTAATTTCACCAAGAGTTGATAATGCATCAGCCAGAGTCTTTATACCCTCTGCCAAATAGCCATCATCATTGCTGATCAGGATTTTCATTTCGTTTGAATCGCCTTTTCCCATATATGTTTCGCGACATATCTTAGCAAGAAAGCACTATAAAAAGTTGGCCCTCTTCATCAAATTGCTAGATTATCTTTATTTATTAGGTAACTTCGACAATTCCTTATCCAGCCAGACAAGCAATTGATCAGCAATATTGTTAACTGCTTTATTAAGTCCAAGCACCGCACTTCCAGCATTTTGCTCGCTGACAACCTCAGAATCTAACAGTGTTGTTGCAATAACTTTTTTACTGCGGGCATCAATCAGATAAAACTGGATGCTAACATTTGCAGTGGAATGATCATCATCTTTAATATGATGGCTGAAATCATACAGAGTACTTTCTAACACTAGGTCTGTATCAGATAAAGAGCCCGGTGGGGTTACAGCTGAAAAATACTTACTTTGTTCAAGCAACTGCTGAAAATAAAAGCTTAATAAGTTGACTGGACTATCACTCCAACGGCTATAAGCATAACTGTTAAAGCCTTGCTGTTGATCCTGATAACTGATATTTGTACTGGCAAAAACACTTGATGTGTCTGCTACTGCCAGCTGAATAACCAGTTTATCTGTCTTGGCTGTTCTGGTATTGCCAGCAGTCGATGGCGGGGAAATAAAATACGTTTCAATTGCTGGCGTTGTTTTTTGGAGGCTACAGCCCACAAGGGAAATAGAAAATATTGCCAACACAATAAAATGATATTTCATATTATTTTCCTTCACCCGGACCTAATTTAGGTTGGCTACTTTTAAATAATAAATCACTAGGACTGTCTTCGATTGTTTTGATAGTTCTTTGCATATCACCAACCAACATATCGAGTTGATTCAATAACTGTCGAAATGCACGTAAACTTTGCTCCACACTATCGCCGACTTTAACTCCTATCCCTGAGTATTCTTGTTTAATACTTGTTGCCAAGGTATCGACACTTTGTGAAGCAGCTGTAATTTGTTGCATTGTAGTTGTCAGTTGCTGCTCGATAACCTTACCATTTTTTGCAAAATCATCTGCCATATTGTCAATACTTTCTGCAGCTTCTCCAACCTTATTAGAGGCCTGTTCTAGGCTAGTACCGGCCTCGATACCCTGCTCCAAAAATTCTGAAAATTGTTGTTGTACAGTGCGTAAATCTTTTACTAATATTATCGATTCATCTAATAACATTGAAATATTTTGAAGATTATCATCATTCATTAATTGATCTAATCGGTCCAAGACTTTAGTTGTTTTTGTAGCAATAGCGGTCAAAGCCTCTTCAGCCCTGACAATAGTAGATGGACTACTGGCAATAACAGGGTAACTATCAGAATCAACAGATAATAACGGGGAATTATTATCTGTACCTGCCAACTCAATAAATGCCAATCCAGTAATACCAAAAAATTTGAGGGTTGCGACTGTATCAGTTTTGATAGGTACGTTTTGGTCTATTTTAAGTAGTAACTCTACTTGTTGAGAGTTTTCAGAATTAAGGCCAATATCGGTCACAGTACCCACATCCACTCCTAAATACTTTACTGAAGAATCAGTACTTAGACCTGACACAGATTCAGTCATAAAGACACGGTAAAATTGATATTGTTGATTACTATTATGTCCACTTAACCATAATACAGCCATAATCAGACCCGCCAGCAACAGCACCACAAACAAACCTACAACTGTGTAATTAAGTTTACTTTCCATTTAGGTTTCGCAGTTGTCCTCGAACGCCTCCAAAAAACGCACCTACTACTGGATGAGAGTGTTTCAGCACATCATCCAATGCACCTTCAGCCACCACTTTTTTATCTCCTAACACAGCAAAACGGTCCACAATACTCCAAATTGAGTCTAAGTCATGAGTTACCATCACCACCGTAATACCTAGCATATCACGCAATTTAAGTATTAAATTATCAAAGTCCTGTGCACCAACAGGATCAAGTCCTGAAGTGGGCTCATCCAGAAACAATAATTTAGGATCCATCGCTAAAGCTCTTGCTAATGCCGCTCTTTTGATCATACCACCACTCAATTCAGCAGGATAAAGTTCGGCTGCATGCTGAGGTAAACCCACCATATTGATCTTTACTTGCACAATTTCAGAAATTATCTTTTCAGACAAGTTCGTCTCTTGTTTTAATCTTATCCCAACGTTGTCAGCCACTGTCATTGATGAAAATAATGCCCCTGACTGAAATAACACTCCCCATTGTCGCCGTAACCAGTCTGCGTGAATATGGTCTATGTCTAAAATATCCTGACCTAAAATATGAATATTTCCAGATTCTGGACGCAATAACATAATCATTTGTTTTAATAATGTTGATTTTCCTGAACCACTACCACCAAGTAAACCGTATATTTCACCTTCGCAAACATGCAGACTCACACCATCATGTACATGGTTTGGACCAAATCGAGTCACTACATCGATCACCTCAACTATGGTATTACTCATAAGCCTAACTCTGTTAAGACTACTGAGAATATAGCATCACAGGCAATCACCAAAAAAATAGCATTAACAACACTTAAGGTGGTGTAACGACCAATACTTTCGGTAGTATTGGCGACCTGAAATCCTCTGAAGCAAGCTACTGTCGCAATGAGCCATGCGAAAATTGGAGCTTTTATTAATCCAATAACAATATGTTTCAATTCTAACGCTGACTGTAATCGATGGATAAACTCAGAATAAGATAAGTTGAGGTGAATATTAGAAATAAACATTCCAGCCAGTAATCCCATCAGATCAGCAAAAATAACCAGCAATGGTAAAGCGATTATCAACGCTGTGATACGAGGTACCACCAGATATTGATGTGGGTCAAAGCCCATGATACGCATCGCATCAATCTCTTCGGTGATTTTCATAACCCCTATTTGGGCAGTAAATGCTGAGCCAGTTCTACCTGCAACTACAATTGCAGTTATCATTGGTGCCAATTCTCTGGTCATTGAAATGCTAATCATATCGACAATAAATATATGGGCACCAAATTTTTCTAATTGCACCGCACCCTGATAAGTTATGACGACACCTATCAAAATACTGGTTAATGCAATTATAGGCATTGCCCGTACGCCAGTATCTTCAATATTCTTGATGATGGCATCGTATCGAATTGATAATGGATGGCAAAGTGCATACATGAATGCTAAAAAACTTTCGCCAAGAAAGGCAAGAAAGGCCAGCACATCTTCAATAAATGTACTAACACTTTTTCCGACAGTCGTAAAAGGCCGTAACAGCCGTGACCTGAAATCTCTATTAGTCTCAACAGGAGGAATTACATACTGACGTAATAGCTGATATAACTGTTCAAAATCAGTGCGTGCGCCAGTAATTATTAATGTACATTGATTGGCTTGTAGCTGATCATAATGATGAATAAACAACATCATCCCGGCAGAATCAATCTCTCCGACACCAGAGACATCCCATACAACGGTACGTGAGTTGTATGTATCGCTTAATGCAGACAGTTTTTTCTCTGCATCAAGCAATACATCATGTGTCCAGTCCCCAGCACATTTGAATGTCAATTCATTGTCGTTACCTTCAATAAGGCTAAACTGTGCTGGAGATGATGTCTGCATCAGGATAAAACTCCTATATAGCCATCTTTATGTCTATTCGGTCTGTTACTTGTATTTCAAACAACACCAGAAATATAAAACAATTAATTCAAACGATTATTTGATTGACCACCACCATAACTATGGAATTGCATCGGTGTACCGCCAGGGGTTACTTTAACAGCACAATATTTGAACTCTGGTATTTTAGCTGAAGGATCAAGGGCTGCATTAGAAAGCTTGTTAACAGCAGCTTCGTAATAACAAAATGCCATAAATACTGCACCCGTTGGCACAGCTTCATCAGCACGAGCAATCATGGAAATCTCACCGCGGCGTGTAGACAAAGTAATCATCTGACCTGGTTCGACACCCATTTCATCCAAACTAATTGGATTAATGGTTGCTACTGCTTCAGGTTCCAGTGCATCCAACACATTGGAACGACGTGTCATTGATCCAGTATGCCAATGTTCTAGCATTCGACCTGTAATCAATACAAAAGGATATTCTGCATCAGGACGTTCTGCCGGAGGCACGATATCAGCTGGTACAAATTTACCTAAGCCATTATCTCGCTCAAATGTCTCAGTGAAGATCACATCATCACCAGGATCACCTTCTTTCAAACATGGATAAACGATTGAACCTTCTTTTTCTAAACGTTCCCAAGTCATACCAGCCATAGTTGGCACAGCCTTACGAACTTCTTCAAAGACTTGTGCAGAATCTTTATAGTTCCAATCAAGGCCTAAACGACGCGCCATTTCTTGGATGATCCATAAGTCTTGGCGTGCATCACCCGGTGGTGATACTGCTTGTCGACCTATTTGAACTAATCTATCGGTATTGGTAAAAGTAGCTGTCTTCTCTGAATAAGCTGAAGCAGGCAAGACAACGTCTGCTAAATAAGCAGTTTCCGTTAAGAAGATATCTTGTACAACCATATGTTCTAATTCAGACATAGACTGACGAGCATGATTTGCATCAGGATCTGACATTGCAGGGTTTTCACCTTGCACATAAAGTCCTGTTAACTCACCAGCGTGAATAGCATGCATAATCTCAACAACTGTCAAACCTGGACGATTATCTAATTCACAGCCCCATAATTGTTCAAAGTAGGCATGTGATTTTTCATTATCAACAGGTTGGTAATCAGGAAACACCATAGGAATCAAGCCCATATCTGATGCACCCTGTACATTATTTTGACCACGTAATGGATGCAAGCCAGTTCCTGGACGCCCAATTTGGCCTGTCATCAAGGCAAGAGATATCAAACAACGGGCATTATCAGTACCATGAACATGTTGTGATACGCCCATTCCCCATAAAATCATCGAACCTTGTGATGTCGCATACAATCTAGCAACTTGTCTTAATGTATCAGCAGGAACACCACATATGGGTTCCATCATTTCAGGCGTATAAGATTTCAAGTGATCTTTCATCGCCTCAAAACCTTCAGTACGCTCGGCAATAAATGCTGGATCAATTAAATCTTCTTCAATAATCGTATGCATAATCGCATTCAACATGGGTACATCACTACCAGGTTTGAATGCTAAATGGTGCGTTGCTTGGCGCGATAACTCTGTTGAACGTGGATCCATCAAAATTAGTTTCGTACCACGGCGCATGGCATTTTTCATCCATGTTGCACCTACTGGATGATTAACTGTCGGGTTAGAACCGATAATGACAATCACTTCAGCTTTATCAACGTCTGACACTGGATTTGACACAGCACCTGAGCCTAAACATTCTAATAAAGCGACTACCGATGAGGCATGACAAAGTCGCGTACAGTGATCAACATTATTAGTTTTGAAGCCTGTTCTAACTAATTTTTGGAACAAGTAAGCTTCTTCATTACTACCTTTAGCACTACCAAAACCCGCTAAAGCGTTAGGGCCTTGTTCATCACGGATTTTATTGAAGCCATTTGCAGCAACATCTAATGCTTCTTCCCATGTTGCTTCACGGAAGATCTTATCTACATCATTTGGATCCATTGAGAACTCAGCTGATTTAGGTGCATCATCACGACGAATTAATGGTTTAGTTAAACGATGTGGATGGTGAACATAGTCAAAACCATAACGACCTTTGACACATAAACGACCTTTATTTGATGGCCCATCTCGACCTTCAACATAAATAATTTTGTCGTCTTTTACAGCATAAGTCATCTGACAACCTACACCACAGAATGGACAACCTGATTCAACCATACGATCAGGTTCAATCATACCAACATCATTAGCAGGCATTAAAGCCCCTGTTGGACAGGCTTCAACACATTCTCCACAGGCCACACAGGTGCTTTCACCCATAGGATCGTCAAAGTCAAACACAATGCTAGAATGACTGCCTCGTGAGGCCAGTCCGATCACATCATTATTCTGTTCATCACGACAAGCTCGCACACAACGGGTACATTGGATACATGCATCCATATTGACGGCAATACCTGGGTGAGAAATATCTGCTTGTGGTTGATGGCGTGCTTCAAAGCGAGGCAATCCTAAATCAAGCTTACCGGCCCAATAATCTAACTCTGAATGTAAAGTATGGGGCTGTTCAGAAACATCTGATTTCAGTAGTTCCACCACCATTTTTTGTGATTTCAGCGCTCGCTCACTATTAGATTGAACGTTCATACCTTCAGTTGGCTGACGACAACATGAAGGTGCTAATACACGCTCACCATCAATTTCCACCATACATGCACGACAGTTGCCGTCCGCACCTTGTCTATCTGAATAACAAAGATGAGGGATTTCAATACCTTGTTGTTTTGCAACATCCAGCAATGTGTCACCTTGTTCAGCAGTGACTGACTCGCCATTTAATGTGAAATCAATGGTTTGTACTAATTCTTCAGGATTAATGGCCATTATTTCAACTCCTCAGGGAAGTACTTGATCACACTACGAATAGGATTGGGGGCTGCTTGTCCCAGGCCACAAATAGAGGAATCTATCATTACCTCTGAAAGTTCTTCCAATAAGTCTTCATTCCACTCTGGTTTTTCCATTAAGGTAACAGCTTTTGC
>QNEY01000042.1 GCA_003645385.1 Gammaproteobacteria bacterium
ATTCTGGTCAGGTATTAGCCTCACAGGAAGTGCATGATATTGCAGTTGCAGTAGGTGTTGATCCTGGTAGCGATGATTTATCAGGATTACGTTACGGAAAGATATGTATTTTGGCAGATGCCGACTCAGATGGTGCCCATATTGCAACATTATTATGTGCTCTATTTGTAAAACATTTCAGACCTTTGGTTGAAAAAGGTCATATTTGTGTAGCAATGCCACCACTATTTCGGATTGATGTCGGTAAACAAATATTTTATGCACTTGATGAAGAAGAACGGCAAATCATTTTAGATCGGATTGAAAAAGATAAAATCAAAGGCAAGATCAATGTTCAGCGCTTTAAAGGACTAGGCGAAATGAATCCTTTGCAGTTAAGAGAAACAACCATGGCTCCGGATACTCGACGTTTAATTCGTCTAACAATTGAGGACGACGATGTAATTGAAGATGGAAGCTCACTGACCGACGAAGCAATGGATAGGTTATTAGCCAAAAAACGGGCAGCAGATCGTAAAGTATGGTTGGAAGATCAGGGTGATTTGGCGACAGTTTAATTATGAAAGAGACATATAATAATGACTTCAGCAGTAGATGATTTAGAACGGCTACCCGTCCGGGAGTTCACCGAAAAGGCCTATCTGGATTATTCGATGTACGTTATTTTGGATCGTGCTTTGCCACATGTAGGTGATGGCTTGAAACCTGTACAGCGTCGTATTGTTTATGCCATGTCTGAACTGGGCTTAAGCTCAGCCTCAAAACATAAAAAATCAGCACGTACAGTGGGTGACGTTTTAGGTAAATATCATCCACATGGTGATTCAGCATGTTATGAAGCGATGGTGTTAATGGCTCAGCCTTTTTCATATCGCTATCCACTAGTTGACGGCCAAGGTAACTGGGGTTCAATGGATGATCCCAAATCTTTTGCAGCAATGCGTTATACAGAATCAAAATTAACTGCTTATGCACAAACTTTATTGGGTGAATTAGGTCAGGGTACGGTTGAGTGGCTACCTAATTTTGATGGCACAATGAATGAGCCTGAGTTATTACCAGCACGTTTACCTAATATATTGCTCAATGGTGGTAGCGGTATTGCTGTTGGTATGGCAACTGATATTCCACCACACAATTTGCGTGAAGTAGTGAGTGCCTGTTTGCAGTTGTTGAAAAAACCAACAACAAAACTGGATGCTTTATTGGAAGATATTCAGGGACCAGATTTTCCGACTGGTGGTGAGATTGTTTCCTCACGTGAAGACTTATTAAAGATATATACCACAGGCCACGGCAGTGTGCGGCAACGAGCTTGTTACATTAAAGATAAGGAAGGCAATATTATTATTAATGCACTGCCTTATCAGGTTTCTGGTGCAAAAATTATTGAGCAGATTGCCAATCAGATGAATAACAAGAAACTACCAATGGTTGCTGATTTACGTGATGAATCTGATCATGAACATCCAGTGAGATTGGTGATTGTGCCCCGCTCAAATCGAGTTGATATTGATGGTTTGATGTCACATTTATTTGCGAGTACTGATCTTGAGCGCAGTCATCGCGTTAATATGAATATGATTGGTTTGGATGGCCGACCTCAAGTCAAAAACCTAAAAGATATGCTGACAGAATGGTTGGTTTATCGTACTACTACGGTACGTCGCCGCTTGCAATATCGTTTGGACAAGATTCTGGACCGTATGCATGTGTTGGAAGGCTTATTGGTGGCTTATCTTAATATTGATGAAGTTATTGCCATTATTCGTACCGAAGATGAGCCTAAATCAGTATTAATGGAACGATTTGGTATCACTGATCGTCAGGCTGAAGCGGTTTTAGAATTAAAATTACGTCATTTAGCCAAACTGGAAGAAATGAAAATCCGTGGTGAGATGGATGAACTTACCAAGGAGCGAAAATCATTAGAATTATTATTAAGCTCGGACACACGACTTAAAACACTTATTCGTAAAGAACTCACAGCTGATGCCGAAAAATTTGGTGATGATCGACGATCAGAGATCGTACAACGTGATGCAGCTAAAGCATTGAGTGAAACGGAATTGTTACCGACTGAACCATTAACTATTGTGTTGTCAGAAAGTGGTTGGGTGCGGGCTGCAAAAGGCCATGATGTTGATCCTGAATCACTTAATTTCCGCACTGGAGACAGATACTTCACTTCAGTGAAAGCGCGTAGTAATCAACAAATTGTATTTCTGGATTCAACAGGACGAAGTTATTCAGTATTTGCCCATACCTTGCCTTCAGCACGTGGACAAGGTGAGCCATTAAGTGGACGTTTCCAGTCACCACCTGATGCCCGTTTTGTTGCTGTATTAGCAGGAGATTTTGATAAACCATTGTTGTTATCAAATACTGCTGGTTATGGTTTTGTGACTACACTGGATAATTTGTTGGCAAAAAATAAAGCAGGTAAAGCATTGTTTAATCTGCCTGATGGGGCACAAATATTGCCTCCGCTGTGGATAGAGAATCCTAATACCGATAGTCTTGCTGTAACAGCAGGTGATGGCCGGTTATTGGTATTTTCAGCAAGTGAAATACCAACATTAAATAAAGGAAAAGGCGTTCGATTAATTAACATTCCACAAGCTCGTTTTGCCAGCAAACAGGAATATTTACACTCGGTAGTCGTCATACCTGAAGGTGCTAGTGTTACTCTTTATGCTGGAAGGCGACATTTAACCTTAAAACCAGTCGATATAGTCCATTATAGTGGTGAACGTGGCAAGCGTGGCAACAAGCTACCTAGAGGTTTGCAGAAAGTGACAAGAGTGGAATTAGTGACCAAAGACTAGAGTTTATTATAGAGAAAGCAGTAACGTTACAAACTCATTATTCTGGTGGCGTTATAATGCCTTTTTCCAATAGCTTGGAAAACTCATCAGCTGGTAGTGGGCGACTGAAATAATAGCCTTGGATTTCATCACAGTCTAGATTTTGTAGCAGTTCCAATTGTTGTGTATCTTCAACACCTTCGGCTACAACTGACAGGCCGAGATTATGGGCGAGAATAATAGTTGATGAAACAATAGCTCTATCACCTGCATTTTCAACTAGATTTTGTATAAACGACATATCAATTTTTAAAGTATCAACAGGGAATTTCTTGATATAACTTAGCGTAGAATAGCCTGTACCATAGTCATCAATACTAATGGATAAACCTAATTTTTTAAGTTGTTGAAGGCTTGCAATAGTTTTTTCAATATCGTGCATTGCTGTCCCTTCAACAATTTCCAAATCGAGATAAACAGGTGAAAGACCACTGTCAGCTAAAGTTTGTCCGACAAGATCTATTAGGTTTTGATGTTGGAATTGTCTTGGAGACAGATTTACACTGATCTTGATTTTGGGCAGTCCTTTATCCTGCCAAGCCTTATTTTGATGGCAGGCTTCGTGTAGAGTCCATTCGCCTATTTGGGTGATTAAGCCGGTCTCTTCAGCAACGGGAATAAATTGGTCGGGACGGATCATGCCCTGTGCTGGATGAATCCATCTGATAAGCGCCTCTGCACCCAGAATTTTGCCAGTTTGTGTTTCAACTTTGGGTTGGTAGTACAGTTCAAATTCATTGCTTTCCAATGCCTGATGAAGATTTGTTTCCATCACTAATGTTTGCATTGCCTTTTCATTAAGCTCTTTAGAATAGAACTGGAAATTATTTCTACCTTCAGATTTGGCATGATACATTGCAGAATCGGCATTTTTAAGGAGTGTTTCTACATCATCACCATCATTAGGAAATGTTGCAATTCCGATACTTCCCGAGACATGAATATCTTGATTTTCTATAGAAAAAGGCTGTGCAATGGTGGCCAATATCTTTTGTGCAATTTGTGAGATATGTGAATAAATCTCATATTGATTTTCGGTTGTCGCCAGATAAAGGATAAATTCATCGCCACCTAAGCGGGCTACAGTATCTTCTTCACGTAAGGTGTCAATTAAACGCTGCGATACCATCTTAAGTAGTTTGTCTCCAGATGAATGACCTAGCGAATCATTAACAGTTTTAAATCTGTCCAAATCAAGGAACATTACTGGGAAGCTTGATTTGTCACGGGTGGCTCTTTTAATAGCCTGATGTAGACGATCATTTAATAACTGACGATTAGGCAGTTGTGTTAGTGGATCATAATGAGCTTGAAGATAGAGTTGATTCTCCCATGCAGACTTTTCCAGTGCGATAGCAAAACGATCGCCGAGTTCTCGTAGTCGTGAATGTGTTTCTTCGGAAAAATCTGTAGTTGCAAAACCAAAGATTAAAATTGCTGCGAGCTTATCATTGATTACAACGGGTACCAGTGCAAAACACGACAACTCTTTTTGTATGAGAGGTTTTAGATAGCTGGGAATATTTTGATCCTCAACCTTATAAACAGCTATTTTTTTGTGAATTAAAGTATTTTTTTCTGCCGCAAGGATAGGGTATGAGGACATGGCTATACCATGTACATGGTGTAGATCTTCTGAATACAAATCAAGTAACTCATCATTTTTTTCATCAACCATGGCGATATTTATAGTTTTAGATTGAACTGCGTTATTACCATGGGAAATCGTGGTTGCCAGAATATCTTTGAGGGTGATGTGTGAAAGAATAAGCTGGTCAATTTCTGATAATGTAGTCAAAAACTTGAATTGTTGCGATATCCGAGTAGACATTGAATTAAATGAATTTGCCAATTGATTAAATTCATCATCAGTTGAAACGGTTACTGGCTGGTCAAAATCATTGTTGGAAATTCGTTTGATACCTTTCATCAGCTCTTCGAGTGGTATTAAATAGCGACGAATTTGAATGGTGCTGAGAAAAGCAATGATAACCAGTGCAAATAAACTGATGATGATGAATATATTTCGCAACCGTGAAATAGATTCAAGTGCTATATCATGGTCATAGGTTATCGCTATGGTAAAACTGGGATAGAGGAATTTTGGTTTTAGAAAAAGATTCCAGAATCCAATGAGTAAACTATGCTCGCCATCAGTCCATTGTAAATTACCTGTTGCTTGTTCTTCCCACTCTGCTTTTATCGTTTGCAGTTGAGCATCAAGTTGCATTTGGGAGCAGTAAAGAAGCTTGTTTTCAGTGCCATATACACAAAAGCCTTTGCTTTCATCAAATGTATCTACTCCTCCCCATAAAGCCTCCCCCTCAATCAGCCCTGCAATAATACGAGTGGAGTTTTTTATGGCCCGTAATAAAAATATTTTTGCAGGTAGGTTGGGTTGATATTGAGTTAGTACTACTGGATTCCCTTGTAACAAGAATGCATGTTCAGCATCAGAAATAAGTGGAAAAGTATTAATGGATTGATAGGTGTTATCCGTTAAATCAAGAACATAATCATCAGTTAAGTTAATAACTAATAGTCGTGAAAAAGCATCAGATTTATTATCGGCATCATTAGTTGGGGAGGACTGTTCTAGGGCGTCGGCATGAATTGTTAATTTTTGGTCGAGTAAGGTTAATCTGTCATAGACTGATAGACCATAACTTTTTGCGCCTTGACGTAAATCCTGCTCAACATTTTGGGTGGTGAGTGAATTAATTTGGCGGAGAGAGAAGAATGCAAGGATGATAATCGGGACGAGGGCTGAAACTATAAATAACAGAAAAAGACGACGTGCAACTTTGCTTTCGAGAAATGTACCTTTAATTTTTAACATAAACCAACTGATTAATAATCTTCTGCTTTACCTACATAGCCACCGTTGTTAGCACGAATTATATCATCTCTACTCTTCGCAGCAGTCAAAGGGCCAACACTTTGACCATCAGGACCACTACTATAGAGGTCATAATCAGTATTAAGTGGTACCAGATTTTTATCTTTACGTTTTTGACCATTACCTACCACTGTGCTCATATTTAGAAATTGATATAGATTTCCCCATGGATCAGTTTGGATAGTTACTGCTGCCAGATTGAGAGGCAATGTTCCATTTTTGGTTATTAATCGCTCAAGCTCTACTTCAATTTTTGATATATCACTAATTGCGGTACTAATTTTAGTTTTTTCAATCAGTGATTGATAGCTTGCATATGAAACTGATGCCAGTATTGCTAAAATGACAAGTGTTAGCATAAGTTCTATTAATGTAAAACCGCGCAATCTAGTTTTGGCTGCATGTAACTTATCAGTTCCCATATCAGTTCCCATATCAGTTCCCATATCAGTTCCCACCGGAATTAATTATACTCCTTTATTGTTAAATCAATCTTAAATATATGACCATCCCACCTAGATAGTCAGACAAGCTCCTTGGTATCAATACTGTGTTCGATAGTTTATTAATTCTTGAGTAAGCCATTGACCACTTGGTAATGCATTCTTTCCTGGACATTTGATTTGATAGAGTTTGCCAGACCAACTACTTTCTGTTGCAGCATATTTTATTGCTTGTTCGGTAGTAGTGATTTTACTTTTAATATAGTTATATTTACGTTGAATATGAGCTCGAGCTTCTTGTGGTGAATATTCCTTGCTATTACGAACAAAAATACAATCTGAATTTCCTATGGTTTGTAGCAAGTGTTGCATTTCCTGATCTATTGTTTCTGCAAAGCCGATAATACTAAATAACATCATGAGCAACCCACAAAGAATATTTGAGATTGTACTCATGGTTGTTGATTATTCCTGTTAACACTAAAACTGACTAAAATTGGATTGTGATCGGAGCTGGTAACCAGCGGTGTTGTTAGCTCATAAGGTGTTAAATCACGATAAAAAATGTGGTCGATCGCTTTGCCAAATATTTTGGTTCGATTATGACTCTTGTATTGCAGGGAGTTGAGAGATAAATTTTGTTCAAGTTGTCCGATAAAGTCCATTCGTCCATCACTCCAGCTATTAAAATCACCAGCAACAATCATCGGGCCATTATGATGTTGCAAAATCTCTTGTAATGTTTGAAGTTGCTTTGCATAGGCTTCTGTACCGAAGGTGAAATTAATACTATGAATATTAGCAACCAACAGAATTTCGGAGCTATCAGCAAGTTGATACAAGCTAACCAGCAGTGTTTTTGGTAGTCGAATATAGGGCTCTTTGCTATGAACACTGCATAGGCTAACAGGTTTGATTTTGGAGGCAGTCATTACGCCTACCTGTGAGTTATGATAGCGAAATGCCGAGGTTAAGTCCCAATGAAATCCTTGATCGTCGAGCATTTGGTGAAGAGTGTCATCTAGACGTGCTTCCTGCATGATGAGAATATCTCGATCCTGACTTAATAGCTTGAAATCAGTATCCCAACTATCTCCTGAACCTTTGTAGACATTCCAGTTAAGAATTGAAATTTTATTGGGATCTAGGCGTTCATGTTGTGTGAGTTGATTGTTTTCTAACTTGAAAATACGGGTGTTTTTACAGCTTTGTTCCGTGGGAGTAATACTGTGATCAGGATGGTGACTGGAAATTTCATAAGGTGTACTGGAAACGCAAGCAGTCAATCCGATGCATGATAGATAGAATATAAACCACTGGTTTTTGATGGAATATTTCATTTATATTCTAAAGATAAAGAGGCCAGCATTTTCAACATTGTTATAACCCCTATTCTTAATATCGTCACTACACCTGCTGATTACTTTTCCATATGGTGAGAAGTATGAACAGGCCGCATGAAAAAGTTAGCAATAAATGCAACTATCAGTAAGCTTGCCATCAGGTACATGGTTTGATTATATAAGCTAGGTGTTGGATCAATAGTTCCTGAGGGAGCAATTTCCATTAACTTTGAGATGGTGACAGTTTTTGTCTGTACTAATGTATCCAGCTGGTCTATACCAGCCCCGAATGTGGTTTGGAATACAGCTGGCTCCAATTTCTCAACTAAGTTATTAATAGCATTTGCTGTCGAACTTTCTCGTAATGATGTAATCGCTAACGGACCTAAAACACCAGCAGTACTCCAAGCTGTTAATAAACGACCGTGTATTCCACCTACAAACTTGGTACCGAAAATATCAGCCAAATAAGCAGGAATGGTTGCGAATGCACCACCATACATTGTGAAAATTAGCATCGTTGCAGCGTAGAATAATACCAACCACATAATTGATGGCGATACACTTACCGCTTGTGCGAAAAAAGGAATTGATGCATATAGCAGTGCACCCAAGCCAAAGAAGATGAAATAGGTGTTTTTACGACCAAGATAATCTGATGAGCTTGCCCAGAAAAAACGACCTACCATATTAAATACACTGATCATTAATACATAGGTCGCAGCAAATTCTAGATTGACTACATCCGGTAATGCCCCACCAAAAATATCTTTCATCATTGTTTTAGCAACAGAGATCACTCCGATACCAGCGGTTACATTCAAGCAAAGCATTAGCCAAAGTTGCCAGAATTGTGGTGTTTTTAATGCTTGGTCAATATGTACATCATGTTCGGTAATCATCCCTTTAGTTTCATCCGGTGCAACATAACCTGCTGGTAACCAACCTTCTTTAGGTACTCGATAGGCAAAAGCTGCAGTCATCATAATGACAAAATAGACAACACCCAAGGTGAAGAATGTTTCTGCCACACCAATATTTCCTGTTCCAGCGAGATAAACACCTTCAGGACCTGGAACTAACATATTAGCTACATCATTTGCACCGACCACAACAACTTCTTTTAATTGGCCAGCAACGTCAACCATACGTCGTCCTGCTTCTGTTACTAAAGTCACACTGTCGAGTGTACCTAAATATTCTGGTGCTTTATAAAAGACTCGCATCAAAGGTTCAATCATAAATTTGGCGATCATTGCACCGCCACCAAAGCCCATAATTGCTATTCCTGTCGCCATACCACGACGATCTGGGAACCAACGGATCAAGGTGCTAACTGGAGAAATATATCCTAGCCCTAAACCACAACCGCCCAATACACCATAACCTAGATACAGTAGCCAGAGCTGCCCAGTCACAATCCCTATTCCACCGATAATGAAGCCTCCTCCCCAGCACACTGCAGCAATAGCACCAACCCGTCGAGGCCCAACTTTTTCCAGCCATTTACCTGCAAATGCGGCAGATAAACCTAAAAATACAATCGCTACTGTGAATATCCATACTACGCTTTTCAAGTCCCAGTCATCAGCAGCACTGGTTACCACACCAATTCTCGTTATCAAGGCTGGGTTAAACAAACTCCACGCATACACTGAACCAATACAGAGGTGGATCCCTAAGGCAGCCGGTGCAATTAACCACCGATGAAAGCCTTCCTTAGCCACAATATGTTGTTTAGAAAATAGCCCAGCCATACTTGATTTTCCCCAAAGCTATGATGCAAAAATAAAAATTATTGACCACAAACATATCATGGCTAAGATATGACTTCAATGAACTATAAATTATGCTTATTTAGAAACTGAAAATCGGCCTAAATTTCCCAGAAAATATAGTGATCCAGATCATGTATTTCCAGATTCTGGAAATATTTTTATTTATCCAATGTTATGCTTAAACTTTGACGATTCCTAAGAGTATTGATATGCCATTAACACACCATCCGTTAGTACAAGAATTTCCTGAACATAAAGATAAGGTTCACGCGTTGAAAACGAGCAATAACTTTTTCCATCATTTAATGGAGCGTTATGAATCTATCGATAAACAAATTTATCGGATTGAAAGTGGTGAGGAACCAACTAGTGACGATTATGTTAATCGGTTAGGAAAAGAAAGACTTCAACTTAAAGATGAGTTGTATCAGATTATTCTTACGGCTAAATAGAAATACGTATAATTAAAGAATGAATAAAGGCCATCAATTTTGATGGCTTTTTTGTTTTTAGCGATTGAAATAATTAGGTAGCAATACGAAATACAGAGAAGTATCCATGCGCAAAACCAGTCAATTTTGGTAAAGGATTGGACCATACTGTCAACAACAGTCGCAGTAATCAAATCATAGATATAAATGATTTTCATTATTTTGGATTCAAATTTTTTGTATATATCTGAAATGATTATAGAATTGTCGGTATACGATAAATCCCAATAATTTCTACTTTTGATATGGTTTTTGGTTATTTCCCAGCTTCACAATCAGATACTCAC
>QNEY01000043.1 GCA_003645385.1 Gammaproteobacteria bacterium
AACGCTCCAGTAACGCCACTAAACAAATTGATGCTTTGGTAAAAACAATTCAAAGTGATACCAATGAAGCGATTAGCTCAATGGAACGAAGTACCACAGAGGTGGTGTCAGGAGCAAAACTATCTCAAGATGCCGGTACGGCTCTTGAGCAAATTGAAGCCGTATCACACCAATTAGCTGATCTGATAACTAATATTTCTGATGCTGCTAGACAACAGGCTCAAGCAGCTGTGAGCACCTCTGACAGCATGAATGTCATTCAAGAAATCACCATGCAAACATCGACTGGAACAAATGAAAGTGCCGCTTCTATTGGCCGGCTATTAGAGCTTGCTAATGAGCTACGCACCTCCGTTTCCGGCTTCAAATTGCCATAATCCTAAGGTGTATACAGAATATGTCTTATTTTGTCACAGTCACCTTCGTCACTGATCTGGAGTAGCAGATGGCTCGGACCACTAGTGGTAACTATGATGCACTTGCTTGGGTACTGGATGAAATTAAACAATCCCTATCTGATGCACTGAAAGCGTTAACTCGCTTTATTGATGATCCTGAAGAAAAGTTATTATTAGATCAGTGCGTCACTCAATTGCACCAAGTTAACGGCATTATGGAAATGCTAGGCCTGCAAGGAGCATATTTATTAACTAGCGAAATGATGGCCTCGGCAATTGCTCTTCACGACGAGAAAGCTGCAGATAATGGTCAAACTCAAGATAGCCTTTTAAAAGGTATATTGCTATTACCTAATTACCTGAAATTACTTGGTTTAGAATTAGAAGATCACCCGATACGACTAATCGAAACGATCAATGAACTTCGTGTTGCCCGTGGTGATAAAGCCATTAAAGCCAGTAGTATCTTCAAGCCAAATTTATCTGTGGTTTTACCTGATGATATTGCGTCAAACTCAGAAAAAGACATACCTAGTACTGGTTTGACGATGGAAAAAGTGAGTCATGCATTCCGGCTATCGATTTTACACTGGTTAAATAATAATGATGATTCCAGCTTGCGAAAGCTGAGTAGTATTGTTCAATATCTACGCCTTCACTGCACACAAGAACGTTCTATTATCTTTTGGTGGGTTGCAGAGGGCGTTATTGAATCCCTATTGGATAAAGGCTTAACTGTTAACCCTGAAGTTAAAATTAGCTTAGGTAACCTGAATCAACCTATTAAACTATTTAGTAGTGAAGGTGAACAGCCGTTACTTTCCCTATATCCTACAGCATTGATAGACCAACTATTATTACTTGTAGCGCGCTCTACAAGCACAGGAAAACACACCACTGCATTGAAAAAAGCATTCAAACTTGATTTCTTTGACCCACAACAATATCAACAAATCTATAGTTTCAGTGATAATGCTATATCTGATGTTCGTACGGCACTAATAGAACAACTACAAGAAATTAAAGAACAAACCGATCAATTTGATCGCCACTCCGAACAGTCACTAGATGTTATTCAAGATATCTCCGAACGCTTTACCAGTATGGCTGAGACTCTACAGCTATTAAATGAAATCTATGCTAGTTCAGTATTAAAGCAGCAATCTGAACAACTACAACAGCTAATTGAACAACAACAACTGCCGGATGATAAGCAGCTGATGGCTTTGGCTGACGACTTACTTCACGTCGAAGGCATCTTACAACAAGGTACTGGTACCAGCATTGATCAAACTATTGATGAAGATCAACTTCAACGTACAGTTATCAGCGAATGTCTCAATGAACTTGGTAATATTAAAGAAACACTGGCTTTATTAGAAGATCGTCCGGAAAACACCTCTGAAACTTTATCTGAAGCATCATTTCAACTAGGACTGATGGCCGGTAGTTTTACGATGCTAAATCTGGGTGAAGCTGCTAGCCTCCTTGAAAACACCGCTGACCAGATGATGAAGACCAGTGCAACTGGACACTCTCTTACAACTGATGAGCTGGGATTGTTTGCTGAAGTAGTTGCTTCTACAGAACTCTATATGGAAGGCTTTACTCAACATGGCCAACAACAATTACAGTTATTAGATTATGCCCAGAATATACTTAGCAATTTTGACCGCTATGCATCAAATGAAACAGATGAAATTGTTACTGAAAATCAACCTGAATTAACTCATGATAATCTTGATACTGCTGAAATGGTGCTTGACCCCACTAAAGCAGATGTAGAAACCAGTGTTGAACACTATATCAATGAACTCGCTGAACCTGAAAAAGCCGATGCTGAAACAAGCGTTGAACGCTATATCAATGAACTCGCTGAACCTGAAAAAGCCGATACTGAAACAAGTGTTGAACGCTATATCAATGAACTTGCTGGACCTGAAAAAGTAGATACTGAAACAAGTGTTGAACAAGAATCATACTTTGCTGAAGGTATAGATCCAGAAATTGCAGAGATCTTTATTGAAGAAGCCAACGATGTATTAACCGAGCTAAACATACTTATTCCTGATTGGGAATCTCAACAAGACCCTGAAATATTAAAAGTAATCCGACGCCATTTTCATACACTCAAAGGTAGTGGCCGCATGGCTGGGGCGACTATTATTGGTGAGTTAGCATGGGCCGTAGAAAACATGCTAAATCATGTTATGGAAGGCACACAGTCAAATTCCCCAGAAACAAAACAACTAGTTACAGATAATTATCAAATTATTCCTAGCTTGTTAACTCGTTTTATACAAGGTGACATGGCTACATCAAGTCAAGTTGATGAGTTAATAAAACGTACTAATAATGTGTTCGAAACAGAAACAGAAACAGAAACAGAAACAGAAACAGAAACAAGTATCTCTGAACATGATGAGTTACAACAAATCTTTAACACTGAGGCAACGCAACACATTGCCACACTCAAACAAACACTTATCAAAGCAGAATCACCTTTCAGCTTAGATAAGGAACTATTACGAGCAGCACACTCACTCAAAGGCTGTGCCAATATTGCCAAAGTTACCCCTGTAGCAGTTGTTGCTACCCAGCTTGACCAAACTTTCCGTTCAATTTATGAGCAAGATAGTACTTTAGATGAGCAGCAACTACCGTTATTAATAGCGACTATTGATGGGCTTGCTCAACTTATTGAGCATCATCAACAAAGCCCTGATACTGAAGAGCCTGATATTCTTCCACTAATTGATAATCTCAATCAGATTACACCTGCTGTGAAAGAGGAAGACGTTCAGCAGAAATTAATTGATCCCGAATTTCTGGTTGTTTATCTGGAAGAAACTGACGATTTATTAGATCAATATGTTCAACAAATCAAACAGCTTCAACAGCAACCGGATAATGCTGATACTCAACAAGCAATTCAGCAAATACTTGCCACACTCACCAGCAATGCTCAACACGCAAGTCTGACAACTATTGCTGAACTGTATCAATTGCTTGAGAAGCTGACACAGCAATCTGACAGTAAAAACACAGATGTCTTTACTCACCTTGAACATGGCTATGAAGAACTTAATAATCAAATTGAAAGCCTAATTCAGAACAAGCCCGCTGCTGATATTAATGAGTTTAAGCAACAGGTTGAAGACTATCTAAATCAGGCAGTAATACACGAATCAGAACAGAGCCAGGAAGACAACAGCGCAACCACTGTCGAACAATTTACTCTTCCAACTGGCGATACAGAGTTACTTGAAGCATTTACTGAAGAATGCACTGAGTTACTTGACTCAAGTGGAAATGCGCTTAAAAATTGGCAACAAGATCACAATGATCAAGAAGCAACCATGCAGCTGCAAAGAGATTTACATACAATCAAAGGTGGTGCCCGCTTAGTGGGGGTTACCCCACTTGCTGATCTCACGCACCAAACAGAATCCCTTGTATTGTCAGTAACCGAGAATGGTCAAAAACTTAATTCTAAATTTTTCAATTTATTGCAACGCTGTCAGGATCGACTGGCTGACATGCAAGTTCAACTAGCGAATAAAACAGACATTACGTCAGCCAATGACTTATTAACTGAAATTGCACAATTCTCTGGTCAGGATAAGTCTGAACTGTCACATAATAAAGTGGCAGCCATTGACACAAGAATAACCGAAGCTGAACCGGCCAAGGCGTTACCTGAAACAGTTATTTCAGAAACTAAAGCGACACACCAAGTTGAACAAGTTAGGGTTCGAGCAGATTTACTTGATTTCCTCACCAATTTTGCTGGGGAAGTAAATATTTCCCGTGACCGCGTCAGTCAACAAAATGCGGCTATTCGACGACAGCTAATGGAGCTGGATACCACAGTTGCACGTTTGCAGGATCAATTGCGTAACCTTGAAATTGAAACTGAAACACAGATTCTATTCAGGTATGAGGATGAAACACACAGTAAGAAATCAGAATTTGATCCGCTTGAGCTCGACCGTTTCTCCATGATGCAGCAACTATCTCGTGGTCTGACCGAAAGTGTTAGTGATTTGAATGACATCGGACAATCACTTGATATCTTAGTCCGTGATACTGATGCTATCCTGTTGCAACAATCACGGCTCAATACTGACATACAACAAGGCTTAATGAATACACGTTTACTACCTTTTAGTGGGCTTGTACCTCGTTTTGAACGTATCGTACGTCAGACTAATACTGAATTGGGTAAAAAATCAGAACTTTCTGTGCTAGGGGCCAACCGAGAATTAGATAGGACAATCCTTGATCATATTGTAGCCCCTATTGAGCATCTTCTAAGAAATGCCATTGCTCATGGTATAGAAACACCTGAGACACGAAGCGAACTAGCTAAAAATGAAACAGGTAAATTAACGCTCACTATCGCACGTGATGGCTCTGAAGTGCTAATAACCTTGGCAGATGATGGTCAGGGCATCAACATTGAAAACATCAGGGAAAAAGCCCTTAAACAGAATTTGGTGAACCCTGACAATATGCCTAGTGATGAGGAGTTGATTCAATTAATCCTTTCCTCTGGCTTCAGTACTGCTGAAAATGTATCTCAGCTTTCTGGCCGAGGCGTTGGCATGGATATAGTGAGTAGTGAAATTAGAGCCTTAAAAGGTCGTTTATCTATCCAGTCTGTGACTGGCCAAGGTACAACATTCAGTATTCGTTTACCGCTAACCTTATCAATCATGCAAGCGCTACTGGTTAACAGTTATGACCAACAATATGCTATTCCTCTTGCTACAGTTCATGCTGGTGAGCGAATAGCGGTTGAAGATATTAAGACATTACTGGCTCAAAAAAACCAACCACACTACGAATATAATGGTGCTTATTATCCTTTTATTCCATTAGCCAGACTACTTAATCAACCCTTTACCCTGCCTGACGATCCTAAATTACAACTACCATTATTGTTATTCAGATCAGGGGATATTCATATTGCCTTGCTGATTGATTCAATTAATAGCAATCGCGAAATTGTACTTAAATCAGTCGGAGAACAATTAGGTACTATTGCCGCTATCAATGGTGCAACTATCCTGAGTGATGGTCAGGTAGTATTTATTCTCGATATACCCACTTTGGTTAATACTACCAACTTGTCTGCAAGCAATGAAATTCAGGAAATATCAAGATCCATCATAGAGCTTGATGAAATACAAGATCGAACACCTCTTGCTATGGTAGTCGATGACTCTATTACTATGAGGAAAGCCTCTGGTAATCTGTTAAAACGTCATGGTTTTGATGTTATTACAGCTCGTGATGGTATCGATGCTGTTGCCCAATTAAATGAGCAAGTACCTGACATAATTCTACTGGACGTTGAAATGCCACGTATGGATGGCTTTGAATTTGCCACGTTAGTGCGAAATAATGATCAATATAAGGATCTTCCAATCATTATGATAACTTCTCGTACTGGTGATAAACATCGTGACAGAGCTATGAATATTGGTGTGGACTCATATATGGGTAAGCCTTATCAGGAAATAGACCTCATTGAGACAATGCAAGGTTTACTCGGTGACAACTACCCGCAAGCAAAACCGTAACAAGTCAATATTACAGGAACATCAAATGGCTGACATTTCTACCGACTTTATTCCTTGCGTGTTAATTCCATTGCATCAGCACTATTTATTATTGCCAAACACCACTATTGCTGAAGTCATTCCAATGCCTAGACTCAGTAATGTTGAAAATATGCCTGACTACTGGGTTGGACAACACGACTGGAACTCACGGCAGCTACCAGTCATTGATCTGGAAGCACTTGTTGAAAATAATTCATCTGATACAGATGATGCCAACAAACTATGTATACTTCATGGCATTAATACTGATGCCAATATCAAAGTTTATGCGCTACCCTGCTATGGAGTGCCACAGCTTATTCACTTAAACGAAGCTGCTCTCAAGTTAGCCCCCGATACTAGAGAGTCTGAATTTTTACATTATCAGATCCAAATTGGTACTAAAATCGCTTATATCCCGAACCTTGATGCTATCGAGGCTTCTATTAGCCAACAACAGTAAACTTTAATATCTAAACAGCTTCCTAAACCTACAGTTTCCAAATCATTTAATTCTACAAACGCTATCATCAGACTTTTTTAGTTTATGATAGCGCCATGAATTTTATCAAATCAGTCATATTTGGTAGTTTGTGGCTATTGCTTCTTCCAGCATTCGCTCATGCAACTGACAACAAATCATCAAGTGTGCAACGTAGTATTTTTCAACAAGCTCACAATGCCTTAAATACTCATCAAATAAGCAAATTCAATACTCTTAAGCAACAACTCGAAGACTATCCCTTACAGCCCTATCTGGATTATCTGTATTTACGTCACCGATTAAGTCATACTAAAAACAGTGTTATCACCCAGTTTCTATCTGACAATCAAGATACATTCTATGCTGATAGATTACGCAACATCTGGCTAGATCGCCTTGCTAAGAATAAAAAATGGCAAACATTTCTGGATAACTATCAGCAGTCTCAATCAATATCCAGACAATGTTTACGTTTACAAGCACTGATAGCAACAGACCGACAAGAAGAGGCATTTGCAGAAATACCCGCTCTCTGGCTGGTACCTCGTTCACAACATAAAGCCTGTGATCCTGCATTTAAGATCTGGCAGGATCATGGTTTATTAACTGATGAACTACGCTGGCAGCGTATCAGATTATCATTACAAGATAATCAGTTTTCATTAGCTACTTTTCTTGCTAAACCCATGCAAGATTCTGACTCTGTAAAGGCGTGGATATCTCGCTGGCAGAAAATGCATCACAATCCTCTTTCACTATTAAAACAACTGCCTGGAATGCCTCCAGCCTCAAAACAGACTGTTAGTCTATTTCAAGACATTGATATTTCGCGCGAAATTATTCAGCATGGCATTGCTAGATTATCACGAAAATCTACCGATCAGGCCTTTGAGAACTGGCAACGCATTCAACCTACTTATCGATTTAGTGAGCAAGAGAAACTATTTGTTCAACGTGACATAGCTAGACGGTCAGCATTAAGGCATGAAGAGCGTGCATTAGAATTTTTTGGTGATATTCCTGCGGAACCATGGCGAGTACGTGCAGCTTTATGGCAACAAGATTGGCATGCAGTGCAACAAGCCATTTTTAGTCTTAATCATGATCAGCAGCAATCTCCTCGTTGGCAATATTGGCTCAGCAGGAGTCAAATTGAACTAGATGATGAGCTAACTGCCTACAAAACCTTTCAAATTTTAATGGCAGATCGCGATTATTATGCTTTTCTCTCTGCCGATCAATTGGATAGACCTTATCAAATGAATCACAATCCAATTGTATTTACACAAGATGAGCTTGATAAACTTGCTCAACATCCTGCAGTAACTCGCTTGCGAGAATTCTATGTGCTCAATATGACTATTGAATCACGTAGACAAGCCTATAAGTTAATACAAACACTATCTATGCGAGACTTGGAACTCCTTGCTATCCTCACATACCAATGGAACTGGTACAATCAAACTATTGCACTGCTTGGCAAGGCAAAATACTGGGATGCTTTAAACCTACGTTTCCCAATCGTTTATGACACTGCGATATTAAAAGCAGGTAAAAAGAATGGTATCGATCCATCTTGGTTATTTGGCATCGCACGTCAAGAAAGTGCTTTCAACCCCAATGCCCACTCACATGTAGGTGCAGCAGGCTTAATGCAACTAATGCCTAAAACAGGTAAATTAATTGCCAGATTGATTAATCGCCCAATGAAAAGAACATCTGAACTATTGAACCCTGACAGAAATATACAATTGGGTAGTGCTTATTTACGTCGAATGTATGATAAAAACCAGCATAACCCAGTCTTAGCTACGGCATCATATAATGCAGGACCACACCGAGTAAAAGGCTGGCTTCCCGAACAGGAAATGTCTGCAGATATATGGATCGAAAATATTCCATTTGATGAAACCAGAAAATATACCCGTAACGTACTCAGCTATGCGGCAGTCTTTGATTACCAGCGTAAACAAAAAATTAAACCTTTGTCTGATCGAATGCCTGCAGTCCAGGCTAAAACACCTTAAACTACAATGATGGAAACTTATCTCGTTGGCGGCAGTGTCCGCGATCAACTACTCGGCTTACCGATCAAAGATCGGGACTGGGTTGTGGTTGGTAGTAGCCCCAAAGACATGATAGATAAAGGCTTCCAGACAGTGGGTAAAGATTTCCCCGTTTTTTTACATCCAAAGACTCATGAAGAATATGCCCTTGCTCGTACTGAACGAAAAATAGGGCCTGGCTATCACGGTTTTGTGGTTCATGCCTCACCAGATGTTTCGCTTGAGCAAGATCTGGCACGACGTGATTTGACAATCAATGCTATCGCACAAGCGGAGGATGGCACCTTGATTGACCCCTTTAATGGTCAGCAAGATCTGCAAGACAAAGTACTGCGTCATGTATCCCCAGCGTTTACCGAAGATCCAGTTCGAGTATTACGTATTGCTCGTTTTGCTGCTCGTTTTGGTTTCACTATTGCTGATGAAACTAAACAACTTATTCAACAAATGGTTGTAGCCAAAGAGCTTGACTATTTAGTGCCAGAACGTGTTTGGCAAGAATTAGAAAAGGCGTTGGCAACAGCAAAACCTTCCTTGTTCTTTTTCGCACTACGCGATTCAGGGGCTTTGGCAAGCATATTCCCAGAAGTTGATCGGCTTTTTGGTGTACCTCAGTCACCTAAATGGCATCCTGAGATTGATACTGGTATCCACGTCATGATGGTGATTGATCAAGCTGCCCGTCTGACAGAAGACATTACAGTACGATTTGCGGCACTTTGCCATGATTTAGGTAAAGGCACTACACCGAAAGACATCCTGCCACGACATATTGGCCACGAGGCAAGAAGCATTGATCTCACAAAAAACCTATGCCGTCGACTACGTGTACCTAAAGAAGCCGAATCGCTCGCTTTAAAAGTGGCCGAATATCATACTCATATGCATTTGCTGTTTGAAATGAAGCCGGCCACAATCTTAAAAGTCATTGAAGCACTCGATGCTTTTCGTCGACCAAAACGATTTGAACAATATTTACTGGCGTGTGAAGCTGATTTTCGCGGTCGCCCTGGCTATGAAGATGAAGCTATGCCTGAGCTTGAACTGTTTAAACGTTGTTTCTCCACAGTTCAGGCAATTCAAGTCCAACCATTAATTGAGCAAGGACTACAAGGAAAAGAAATTGCTGATGAACTTCGCAAACAGCGCATTGATACTATCGCTCAACTTCGGGAAAATGCTGATTACAGCTAGTAAGACATAACGTATAATTTATCGTTTATTAAATAACATGAGACAACACCTATGAGCAGTAATATTTCTGCCAACTGGACTAGCGTCAATGCTGCTTGTCAGCCTTTAGTTGATAGCTTAATAGCTGATGCCCAAGCGCTTCAGCTTGAAATCAGCACCTTAAGCAATGGCACCCGTATCGTTGATGCCGGCATCAACTGTATTGGTGGTTTAGAAGCGGGCCGGTTAATTGGTGAAATATGTATGGGTGGGTTAGGGACCGCTACATTAGGAACAAATAGTGGTTTTGATAATTGGCCATGGTCCGTTAA
>QNEY01000044.1 GCA_003645385.1 Gammaproteobacteria bacterium
CTGTTGATCAAAGTATTTTAGTAATACCGTACGGATACTAATTTCTGAATCACCTGCCGTAGCCAAGCTCATTGCACTCGGCTCAAGCACTCCCAAATCCTCTGCTTGTTTGAACCATAACTCAAACTGCTTGAATGGATCGTCATTAAGGTCGGCTCGTCGTAAGCCGCCCTTTAAAAATTCATGTCGATGATGTGTTAAATCTACTTTCATACCCTACTCACCTACCAATACATCACATTTATAAAATGCACCTTCACCACCTAGCGCAGTAACTAATTTTGGAAAAACTTGTGACATTTTATCCGTTAATGTCCACGGTGGGTTGATCACGATCATGCCACAGGCAGACATTCCACTACCAAATTGGTCTTGAGCAATGCCCAATTCATATCTATGTATCTTCTTAATACCACTGCGCTTAAATTTTCTTTCTAAATGGTCGATAATCTTTCTATCCACAACTGGATACCAAAGGGCATAGGTTCCAGTAGGAAATTTTTTATAGGCGCTATCAATAGTGTTAAATACTTGGGCATAATCTGTTTTAATTTCGTACGACGGATCAATCAGGACCAATCCTCGGCGTGATACTGGTGGTAACAATGAAAGCAGTCCCTTGAAACCATCTTCACGCATTACTCGAATGTTTCTACTCTTTGCTGCATGTTTTAGCAGTAACTCTGCATCTTTGGGGTGTAGTTCATATAACCAACTTCGGTCTTTTCTACGTAGAAAATACTGAGCGATAATCGGCGAACCTGGATAGAAATTTAACTTCCCTGCTGGATTATATTTAGCCAAGATATCAAAATAAGTGGCAAGTTCAGGCCACTGTTCGGTTTTTAGTTTGCCAACCCCTTGAGTGTATTCCTGTAATTTAGCAGCATGTTCGCTGTGTAAATTATATAAACCCGCACCGGCATGACTGTCGATATAGTCAAAGGCACTGTCTTTCTTGATCAGATGCTCAAGGATTTCAATAAGGACAATGTGTTTAATAACATCAGCATAATTTCCAGCATGAAACGAGTGTCGGTAGCTTAACAATGATAGTTCCTAATATAGGTAATACGACGTATTATAACGCTTGCTGAATCATGGATTTTCAAGTAATTTGACTATGTTATCAAGTCGCATAGATCAAGTATATGGGTCATTCAGATATAGATTAATATGGGGAGATGATTGAATGCTAAACCTGAGTTCTAAAAACTGCTACCAAACATTATGGTTTGTTGTTTTTCTATGCATTGCATTGAGTGCTCATTCAGCTTCATCCTATTATGCCTGCTCTAGTTGCGGCAGTGATATCAAAACCTGCGATTCTATTCCTAAACAGTTAGAGAAAATTAAAACTATTCTCAAACAAGGTCAATCAGAATAGTTAACATCTTATGTCAGAAATTAACTCACCTTGTGTAAGAAATTGCTGTCTTGATACGAATAATATTTGTCTTGGTTGTTTCCGGAGTATTGAAGAAATCATGAAATGGAGCAATGTCGAAACAAACTCTCAACAAAAACAGCAAATATTATGCAATTCCGAAGCTCGCAAAGCGACGCATCACGCTACTTCATGAGCAAATAGTTATGAAACTAATTTACACCAATGAAAACCGCTATTTGGTGCACAATATTCAGAACTTAATAGAAAATGCTGATATTGAAATCATGTTAAAAAATGAATTTTTGGCAGGTGCTGCCGGCGATCTGGTACCACATGAAACTTGGCTCGAACTCTGGGTAGTCAATGATTCAGACTATGACAAGGCAATGCAGACTATCGAATCATCATTCAGTTCAAATGATGATTCTGAGTGGGTTTGTAAAAATTGTAACGAAAAAAATGATGCTTCATTTGAATTTTGTTGGAACTGCCAATATAGTGCCCCACCTCCCTCATAATCTTTTTCTATGATTATAGGATAAACCAATAATGTTACAAATTTCTCAGAGTGTATCGATCCCTGATGATGAGATTGAACTCTCAGCAATACGATCACAGGGTGCTGGTGGACAGAACGTAAATAAAGTATCTTCTGCTATTCACTTACGCTTTGATATCAATGCCTCGTCTCTACCCGATTTCTATAAACAACGTTTATTAAAGCTACGTGATCGCCGTATCAATAAAGATGGCGAGATTATTATCAAAGCTCAAAAGTTTCGTACTCAGGTGAAAAACAAGGAAGATGCCCTGGAACGATTACAGGACATAATCAAAAGTGTGGCCACAGTACAAAAAGCAAGACGGCCAACCAAGGCAACTAAAGGTTCTCAAAAAAGACGGATGGATAGTAAAACCAAACGAGGTAATACCAAGAAGTTAAGAGGGAAAGTTTCAGAATGATTGAGTCTTCTTTGTGATTGTGCAATACAAAACTATTTGTACTTAACAATATGAATAAAAGTAGAATAGTTTTTATCTTCTATCAACAGCTGTTCTACTCGTAACGTCACATCATTGTTACCTAGGTACTATTTTGAATCACGAAAAAATCATCAAACCAGTTCGTCATTGGGTAGAAACTCTAGTGGTTGGCTTGAACCTTTGCCCCTTTGCTAAACGTGAATTAATAAATAATCGGGTACGCTTCACAGTGACAGAGGCTGCCACTGAACAACAACTCTTGGAAACGCTTCAAGCCGAGTTGCAATTGCTTAATGATGATCAATCTATTGAAACCACCTTGCTTATCCATCCTGATGTGTTACAGGTTTTTTACGATTACAATGAGTTTCTGGATTATGCTGATGGCTTGTTAGTCCAGATGGAATTAGATGGCATTTATCAAATTGCCAGTTTTCATCCGAATTATCAGTTTGCTGATACGGAACCTGATGATGTAGAAAACTATAGCAACCGATCTCCCTACCCTTTATTACACTTGATTCGAGAGCAAAGCTTGGAATGGGCAATTGCCAGTCATCCAAATCCAGACCAAATTCCACAACGTAATGTTGATCTATTAAAAAGTCTCGGTCAAGATAAAATGCAGGCTTTATTTCAATCTCACTTTGATGAGACTGAGGAATAAGATGAATGGCATTATAAAAGACATTTTATTGGCCGAAAAAACTGGCAAAATGCTGTTTTCACAACATACAGCCGAACTTCACGCTGGCAAAGGGATTGTTGGTGATCGGTATTATTTATCTCAAGGTACGTTCTCTGAAGATTTAGCAGAACTACCTGACTTTGAAGTAACTCTGATCGAACAAGAACAGATTGATGCATTTAATACCACAACTGGTTTAGCTTATTCAGGTGCTGATTTTCGTAGAAACCTAGTCACTAAAAATATCAATATTAATGAACTCCTAGGCCAAGAATTCTTTGTCGGTAAAGTAAAGCTTAGAGGCATTCGACTGTGTGAACCCTGCGCTCATTTATCGACAATGATTGGAGAGCAAGTGTTGGAACATATGGTTCATAAAGCCGGTCTAAGAGCTCAAATCATCATCGGTGGTGAAGTCCATATTTCGGATTTAATCACTGGCTGAAAATGGAGAAAAAATGAAAAAACTATTAGCCATATTGTTAGTGTCGGTAAGTTTTATTGCATACAGCTATGCAGATATTTTAAATGATTCAATACTGACTCCTGAAATAAGAAACATCACATTGAATTCTTTTTCTGCTGAAGACAATCGTGCTGTTTTTGATGTGGAGGTTTACAACCCTAATGCGTTCAAATTACCTGTGAGAAAATTGCATGGCAGAATTCACCTTAATCAATATAATGTCGCTGATATCGAAGCGACAAGTAACAACAGTTTAGCCGCACAGGCAACCCAGATGTTTACAGTGCCAGTTGAGATTGATCCTGATGCACTAATGAATGCAGCAACTGGCGTAATGATACAAGGTCAGGCTAAATATAGTTTTAAGGGATATATGATGACACCTATTGGTGAAATGCCTATTACCGAAGAAGGTGAATTAACTACAGAACAAATTCTTGCATTGTTAAGTACTACGCTACCAGGCCAATAGTGCCTATTCTTTATCGCCTATAAATGACGTCACTCGCCTGATAACAATCTTATCGCGTAAGATTCGACGATGACCTAGACCGGCAGTGATTACAAGTTCACTATTAGGCCATTCTTGGGCAATAAGTTTGCTGCTTTTCATAGGTACATCCATATCATCCTCATCATGAATAATTAACCCTGGGATAGTGATCTCTTTAACCATTTCAGGCATTGAAAACCGTTTCCACATTTCCTCGCCGAATTGTTGCTCTAGAAGCTTTTTGTGTAAATCTATAATTCGAGGCTGAATCTGGAGTATTGCTGCAAAGACTTCAACCAATCTTTCTGCATTCGAGGCAGAAGCAATGCAAATAATCTTGTGCATTTCAATACCCTCACGAACTGCATGTAGCAAACATAAACCACCAAAAGAATGTGAAATACCAGCTTTGAAAGGCCCGTATTCATGGGAAAGTTTTTGAATGACACGACTTATTTCTGGCAGGTTTGTACTATTAGCAGACGTTCTGCCATGTCCAGGAGCATCAAAAGAAATTACCCGATAACCTTGCTCAACTAGATCTTGTGCAAATAATCCTAGTTGAGCAGCACGGCCATTCCAGCCATGTACAAGTAAAATTGTAGGCTCATTATGTTGTCCCCAGATGTAGAGTTGAATTTTATTCTGCTCTACATTAATCGTTTTCCATTCGGCTGTTTCTAAATGGTTTTGTTCGCGTCTTGGCTCTGCAACCCTACATGTTTTAAACCAAAGATGATTCACCACTCTCGCGGCCAGAGGTGGTGATATTAGTGTCAGAAGATGAATATTGAAACGCATCACTTTCAGCATAAAAGGCAGTTTTAATTTACGTTTTGTCATCATAAATAAGCTTACAAAGAATGTCTTTTTTATTTTTTAGGTCGAAACGGTTTAATCACCGTTTCATCACATTCTAAATAAGGTCCACCCATCAGATCGATACAATACGGTACGGCAGGGAAAACAGCGTCAAGACATTCTCGAATAGATTTGGGCTTTCCAGGCAAGTTGATAATAAGGCTGTCGCCTCTTAAGCCTGCCGTTTGACGAGACAATATGGCAGTGGGGACAAATTTCAATGATTCTGTACGCATTAACTCACCAAATCCTGGCATCATTCGGTCACAGACAGATTCAGTTGCTTCTGGAGTAACATCACGTTTTGCTGGTCCGGTACCTCCAGTTGTGACAATCAGGCTACATTGCAGTTCATCAGCCATTCTAATCAGTGTTGTTTCAATAATATCCTGTTCATCGGGAACCACCTCATAGATAGGCTCCCAAGAAGAAGTCAGATATTCATTTAATGTTTCAATAATTGCTTTCCCAGAAATATCATCATAGATACCTTTGCTTGCTCGATCACTCACTGTCACGATACCGATTTTTGCTATTGTCATTTAACTCTTTTCTCCACCTAATTGTGCTTTAATTTTATCTGCAACTCGAAATGAATTGGCATAAATGGTCCATGTGGGTGTGATACTGCCACCATTGGGCATGAAGCTGCCATCTGTCACAAATACATTATCTGTTCCATGAACACGACAATCCGCATCTAAAGCTGATGTTTTTGGATCATGTCCAAAACGTAAGCCACCTGCAATCAAATTTGATGTGGGTGCTGTGAAAGCATTGCCATAATACTCTTGTGCTCCCATCTGTTTCATCACCTGTACACCTTTATCAACAATATAACGTGCTACTTTTAAATCATGAGGGTGATAGCCTACTTTGACTTTTGCAACAGGCGAGCCCCATTTATCTTTATCTGAGCCATCCAAGCTCACATTACAATTATCTGTTGGTAACCAATCACAGAAAACTTCAAATTTAAAATCACGAGATTGGGTAAAGTGTGATTTTAAGCGTTTTTTGTATTCAGTTCCCCAAATCAGATTATTCTGATTATCACGTTTGAGAGAATTGGCATCAGATGTTGGCGAAGGAGGATCGAAAACAAAGTCAATTGTGCCACCTTTTACTCGTTTACCAAACACCTCTTTATCATCAATAAAATACCAATCTTGTAGGGCGCGATTAAAGAATGGTCCTCTGACTGTTAATTCATCAGTCTGTGCTGAAGTCAATTTAGTTAAATCAAAGATACCGTGTCCGGTACCACCTGCACAACAATGCAGGTTTTTACCTAATTGATTATATTTGTTGCCAATTCCATCGGGATGTTTTTCACCGCTAGAACTCAGTAACAAACGACTTGATTCAATCGAGTAACAGGCAATAGTGACTATTTTCGTTGCTATTTGTTTGCTATTACCCTGCTTATCATAATAGTCGACCGATGTAGCATTGCCTCGATGGTCGGTATTAACGTGATACACCTTGGCATAAGTAATCACATCACAATTACCTGTTTTTACTGCGAAATCTAACAATGATGCTCTTGAACTAGATTTAGCACCTGAGTGACAGCCATAACTCCCACAATAACCCGAATACTCACAGTTATTACGCCCATTAAATGGTCGCGATAAAATTCCCCTTGCCATAGGAAATGGATGAAAGCCAAGATCTTTTGCTGCCTTGTCAAACCAATTTGCAATCGGATGTTCTAGTGTTGGAGGAAATGGATAGTCCGGCGTAGATCGTGGCTCTAAATTTGGATGTGGGATAACTTTTCCCGATATACCGACAAGCTGTTCAACTTTGGTGTAATAGGGTTCCAAATCATCATAACTGATTGGCCAATCTACTATGTTTGCACCTTCTATTGGACCAAATTCAGATAACAGACGAAAATCCTCAGGCTTAAGTCGATGGAAATAGCCACTCATAAAATTGCTGGCACCACCAACAATATTGCCACCCCAGAATTCATCGGTCTCACTGGCAGACCAACTTCCATCATTATTGGCTTGTTCTAATATGTGACGTTCATCTTTAAGCTTTGATTGGAAGATATCACGTCGTCCCAACATCTCATCTTTTTTGAAATCCTGTTCACTAAACCAGCCACCTTTTTCTAACACAACAACTTTATAACCCGCTTGAGATAACTCATATGCTACGGGGCCACCACCGGCACCACTGCCTACAATACAAACATCATATTCATCTGTATTTTTCATTCAAAGTCTCGATAAGTTTTACCCATAAGCGGTCTTGGAAATCCTGCTTGGTGTTGCAACCATTTCCAGCCAATCATTTCTGGATTACCACCATAAACCGGATCGAGCATTAAGGCTTCAGTTAAGTAATAAAGCAAAATTGACAGCCAGTTCTCACCAGCTTGTGATTTAGCAACTTGTTTCAATACTTTATCCTGCTGTGAATCATTTAATTCAACAAAAAATGCTCCGTGAGTTTGCCGTGACAAATCATTGAGCCAGGTGATCCCCTTAACTATAAAGCGGGGGTCACCATCGTTGATATTTACCTGATCAGTCATCGCCCATTCGAGATAGGCAATACCATTTAAATCATGAGCACTTGGACCATCTCCATCATCAGGAAACAATTGCATTTGTACGGCATCTAGTACTGTATGCTGTTCGTTGCTGAAAAAGTTTTTCCCTGATGTTGGTGATACTTCAATTGAATCATCTGAATTATCGTTTTGTGCTGCAAAAGATGGTTTGTAAAGCGTCAAACCAGCTAATAGGGAAATTGCAGTAGTTGTTTTTAAGAAAGCACGGCGGTTTAGGCCACTACCTAACGGTCCACTATAGGCTTTAGTACTTGACCCATATTTTTCTTTAATTGAGTTTGTTCGGTCAGTTGTTGATGCTGCCTTCAACACGTCGATCTCTTCCTGCTACAGCCATCTTTATTGCTTAAAATCTGTGTCAGCGTGTTCCATCTTGATAACAATGGTTGAAGTTGGTCAGGAACCTTATCCCTGTGTTGAATAATGCCATTAATGTCTATAATAAATTCTGTCGGGGTTCCCCACACACCATAAAGATCGGTAATTTTCTTACCATGGTCAAAAGCCAATGAATAGTTGATATCAAATTGTTGCTGGAAATCTAATGTTTTGTCGACAGAATCTTTAAGGCCGGTATTGATGGCAATGATTCTGATGTGTTCAGACAATTTGCTTTGTGCATCTTTCAGTTTTGGAATCTTTTTAATGCAGTAGCCACACCACGTATTCCAAAATACTAGGTATACAGCTTGCTTCCCCTTATATTCACTCAAGTTGAATATCGAGCCATCCACTTGAATAATTTCAAAATCTGGTGCGCTCTGACCTTCATCAGCTGGGGATTGTGCTTTTATAACAGTAGCCATGCTTAATAGACTAAGCAATATAATAACTGTCAAATATCGAAATCCTGTTTCCATCTGTTCGCCTTAGAATTATACGTTTCAGTATATTAATGACGGTAAGATTACCTTAATGTTACATTTTACCTACTTTAAATCCTAGCTCAGCATGCCCTATCTATTACCTGATTGTCCACTCACTCGATTACGACTGCCTGTATGTCTCTTGTTCTTACTACTAGGTTTATGGCCTCGAGCATTTTCACCAGAACGTTGACCATCTCTGTGCCCTACTTTTGGTTTCTTAGGCTTTTTCGACCTAATGGGGCGAGTATCCAAACGTGACTCTGGTAAATCATGAACAGGTTCGAACCCATCAATCAACTTCCGAGGTAATAACTGTTTAATCAGGCGTTCAATATCAAACAGCTGTTTGATTTCATCAGCAGACACTAGAGACACGGCCTGTCCACTGGCTCCTGCTCGACCTGTACGACCAATTCGATGAACGTAGTCTTCAGGTACATTTGGTAGATCAAAATTAACCACGTGTGGTAGCTGATCAATATCTAAGCCACGAGCAGCAATATCTGTTGCCACTAACACTTGAATCTCACCACTTTTAAAATTAGCCAAAGCTCTAGTTCTTGCACCCTGACTTTTATTGCCATGAATCGCAGCCGCTTTAAGGCCTACTTTTTCCAATTGAGCAGTTATTTTGTTAGCACCGTGTTTAGTTCTGCTAAATACCAGAACCTGATGCCAATTATTTTCGTTAATAAGGTTGATGAGCAAGGCCGTTTTTTGCTTTTTGTCCACAGGATAGATCCACTGATCTACACTTTCGACTGTGGTATTACGCGGGCTAACTGAAATTTCTATTGGGTTATTAACTAAGCCTTTAGCAAGTTTACGAATATCATCTGAGAAGGTTGCAGAGAACATCAAGTTTTGACGCTGCTTTGGTAACAGTGCCAAGATTTTTTTTATATCGTTAATAAACCCCATATCAAGCATTCGATCAGCTTCGTCTAAAACCAATATTTCTATCTGCTTAAATTTCACTGCATTTTGATTGTATAGATCAAGTAGTCGCCCTGGTGTTGCCACTAATATATCAACACCCTTGCGTAGTTTCATCATCTGGGGATTGATCTTCACACCACCAAATACTACTGTCGAACGTAAAGGCAAGTTCTTGCCATAGGTGATTACACTTTCACCAATTTGTGCTGCCAACTCACGGGTTGGAGTGATTATAAGAACACGTACCTGATTGGCATGTGCTCGTTCACCTCCAGATAGCAGTTCAAGTATTGGAAGCGTAAACCCCGCTGTTTTACCAGTACCAGTTTGGGCTGCCGCCATGACATCCTTACCTTCAAGTACGGCAGGAATAGCCTGAACTTGAATAGGTGAAGGTGTATCGTAGCCCTGATCAGCTACTGCTTTAAGGATTGGGGCAGATAAGCCCAAAGAGGCAAAGCTCATAGAATTTCTCTTTTCATTAATATCTGAATCCACCTCAAGGTGGGCGTGTAGCTTACAGTATCTATGTTACGGATGCTTGATTGTTTTAGACTTGATATATTTAATACGGTGTAGATTTA
>QNEY01000045.1 GCA_003645385.1 Gammaproteobacteria bacterium
ATGCCTCTCTGTCTGCATCAAAACCACATCACTTTATGTCACTCACTAAAGCGGGCCATTCTGCTATATTTTCTACCACAGGCAATCCTGATTGCCACGTTATTTTACGTGGTGGTAAAAAGCCAAATTATGATGCTGACAGTATTAATGAAACAGCTGAAATTATTGGTCGTTCAGGTCAAAGAGCTCGTTTCATGGTCGATTGCAGTCATGCCAATAGTGGGAAAAGCCATCTTCAACAAGAAGTGGTATGCCGTGATGTTGCAGCTCAAATTGCTGCTGGTGAAAAACGTGTTATGGGCTTAATGTTGGAAAGTAATCTAGTTGCTGGTCGGCAAAATACTGAAGCGGGTAAAGAGTTGGTATACGGTCAAAGCATTACCGATGCCTGCATGGCATGGGATAACAGTGAAACTTTATTACATGAACTTGCTGCTGCAGTTCGCCAAAGACGTTTGAAATAATATCTTTCAGACCTTTGTTGCAAGTATGAACACAACTTACTGGTTTTCAGTTCGGTCAGATAAACTCTTAGTGTTTATTCATATTAAATATCTATATACGAAAAGATTATAAGTCTTTAATAAAAAAGCATTAATAGAAATATAATGCTACGAAAAACACCTGTAATCAGCTATAATAAATCAGTTATAAAACTCACTATCACATGCTTTGATGTGTAGACAGTGTTAAATCCTGATAAATTTAGTAGGTTTTTACATGGCAGAATATGCCCTCATCTTAATTAGCACCATTCTGGTCAACAACATTGTCCTAGTTAAATTCTTGGGATTATGTCCGTTTATGGGTGTTTCTCGTAAGTTAGAAACTGCAATGGGAATGGGGTTAGCAACAACATTTGTATTAACTTTATCATCTATCAGCAGCTATCTGATTAACGAATATCTACTTACGCCATTAGGTATTGAATTCCTACGTACTATCAGCTTTATTTTTGTTATCGCCGTCGTTGTACAATTTACTGAATTGGTTGTGCATAAAACCAGCCCATTACTCTATCAAGTACTGGGTATTTTTCTGCCACTCATTACAACCAATTGTGCTGTTTTGGGAGTTGCATTGCTCAATGTGCAAGAACAAAATGGTTTTTTAGAATCAGCTCTTTATGGCTTCGGTGCTGCCATTGGTTTTTCAATGGTGTTAGTTATCTTTGCTTCCATACGTGAACGTATTGCTGTCTCTGATGTACCGGTACCTTTTCAAGGTGCTGCTATCGGGCTCATTACTGCCGGTTTAATGTCTATGGCCTTTATGGGCTTTGCTAGTCTGGTCAGTTAGTCATGTTTACAGCAATTATTGCCATAACGTTAATGGCGTTATTTTTTGGGCTATTACTTGGCTTCGCTTCCATTCGCTTTAAAGTTGAAGGTGATCCGATTGTCGATCAAATTGATAAATTATTACCTCAAACTCAATGTGGCCAATGTAGTTTTCCAGGTTGTAGACCTTATGCTGAAGCAATGGCTGCTGGTGAGGCTGATATAAACCGGTGTCCACCTGGTGGTGAATCCACTATTCAGGCTTTAGCAGATTTATTAGAAGTTGAAGCGAAACCGCTAGATGATGAATGTGGTGTCGAAAAACCTAAAACACTGGCAGTAATTGTTGAAGATCGTTGTATTGGTTGTACCCTGTGTATCCAGGCATGTCCTGTTGATGCCATTCTTGGCGCAGCAAAACAAATGCATACTGTTATTGCAGATGAATGTACGGGGTGTGAGCTTTGTGTGCCACCTTGTCCAGTAGATTGTATTGATATGGTAGAAACCAAACTAAATCCAAATACCTGGCGTTGGCCTGATCCTGCTCATGTTGATTTGAAACTGGGAGGTCAGTCATGACAGATGAACTTAGTTCATTCCCAGGTGGATTAATTCTCGACGGCCAGAAAAAACGATCTACTCAAACTGAAATACGTAAAACACCACTTAGCAAAAAGCTAACATTGCCATTGCAACAGCATATTGGAACGCCTTCTGCACCTATTGTTAAAGTCGGTGACAAAGTACTCAAAGGTCAAAAAATTGCTCGGGCAGATGGTCATCTATCTGTTTATCTTCATGCTCCAAGCTCTGGCACAGTCATAGCAATTGATGATCAAGCTATTCCTCACCCATCTGGTTTATCCGGCCTCTGTATTACCATTGAAACTGATGGTAAAGATACGTGGATAGAACGTCAGCCAATAGAAGATTTCACTACTTTAACTGAACATGAAGTACGCCAACTTCTCCGTGAGGCTGGAATCGTAGGACTAGGTGGTGCAGGCTTCCCAAGCTTTATCAAACTAAATCCTGGTGTTCACCATGCTGTTGAAACACTTATTATCAATGGCGTGGAATGTGAGCCGTACATAACGTGTGATGACATGATTATGCGTGAACGTGCCAACGGCATACTCGACGGCATTCAAATAATGAAGTATGCCTTACGTGTTAAACGTTGTGTAATCGTAATCGAAGATAATAAACCAGAAGCCATTTCTATAATGAAACAAGCACTGGAAGAACGGAAAGAGTGCCATCATTTAAAAGAGACCCAAGTTGTTGTCATTCCCACTCGTTACCCAACAGGTAGTGAAAAACAACTCATTCAAGTAGTTACCGGTAAACAGGTTCCAGGTAATGGCATACCTATTGAGATAGGCATTGTCTGCCATAATGTAGGTACTACCTATGCTATTGGTCGCGCAATCAAATATGGTGAACCACTGATTTCACGTATCGTCACCGTGACCGGTACCGATGTTAAACATGCCGGCAATTTTGAGACCTTGTTTGGTACGCCAATGCATGAGTTATTAGCTTTCTGTGATACACATCGGGAACAGGGTGAACCATTTATTTTAGGTGGACCAATGATGGGCTATAACCTGTCGGGCGATCACCTGCCCGTTACTAAAACAGCAAACTGTATTTTGGTCGGTGTTGATAATGCTGCTCCTGATAGCACTCCATTACCCTGTATTCGCTGTGGTGAATGTGCAACGGCTTGTCCAGTCAGTCTGTTGCCACAACAATTATATTGGTTCTCACGAGCTAAAGACCTGGAAAAAACACGTGAATACAACCTATTCGATTGTATTGAATGTGGCTGTTGTAGCTATGTCTGTCCAAGTAAAATTCCACTGGTGCATTATTTCCGTTTTGCAAAAACGGAAACAATGAACCAAGAACAAGAACATCAAAAGGCTGACATCGCTCGGCAACGTCATGAAAACCGTTTGACTAGACATGAACTGGAAAAACGTGAAAAAGAAGAACGCCAACGGCAGCGTAAAGCTGCATTAGCTGCGACCAAAGCAGCTAAAGAAAAAGAAGCCTTGTCACAAACTGATAATCAGGAGAACTAACGATGCCTTTAAGCCGACTGTCATCGCCCTTTTTATCTGGTACTAATCGTGTGACTTTACAGATGTTGCAATTGTTAATGGCACTAGTCCCTGCTGTTATTGCCATCGTCTACTTCTTTGGTCCCAGCATTTTAATTACCCTCACTTTGGCTGTTGTCGTGGCGTTACTTGCTGAAGCATTCATGTTAAAGCTGCGTAACCGGCCTCTTAAACCTTTTTTGACTGATGGCAGTGCAATTGTCACGGCAGTATTACTTGCTATTGCCTTGCCTCCATTAGCGCCTTGGTGGTTAACAACCATAGGTATTTTGTTTGCCATTATCTTCGCCAAACATCTATACGGTGGTTTAGGATATAACCCGTTCAATCCTGCGATGATCGCCTATGTTTTATTGCTAATTTCTTTCCCACTAGAAATGACAACTTGGTTACCCGTTTCAACATTAAGTGAGCATCCCCTGGGTTTGGCATCGGCCTTTAACATTATCTTTAGCGGTCAACTGCAGGGTGGAATAGGGCTTGATACCGTATCTGGAGCGACACCACTTGATGCAATGAAAACTCAAATTGGTCTCTTGCAAACACCTTCGCAAATCCTCAATCAACCTTTATTTGGCCTGTTTGGTGGCAAAGGCTGGGAATGGATTAATATCTGGTTTGCCATTGGCGGTATATTCCTGATTTTTCGCCGTGTTATCGGCTGGCATATTCCTGTTGCCATGTTGGCTGGTTTAACTGCTATAAGTTTTATCACTTGGTTAATTGCACCTGAAACAACAGGTTCTCCAATATTTCACCTGCTGAGTGGTGGCACTATGATTGGGGCCTTTTTCATTGCAACCGATCCAGTTACTGCGGCAACAACTATTAAAGGCAGACTGATATTTGGTGCTGGTGTAGGCTTGTTAACCTATATCATTCGTGTCTGGGGTGGTTATCCTGATGGTATTGCATTTGCAGTAATATTGATGAATATGCTGGTACCCCTGATTGATTATTACACTCAACCCAAAGTATATGGCTCAGTGAAATAATGAATATATTCACTAGCAAAATTTTACCTGTAGGATTGATGTTGGCTGCTTTTGCTGTTGTTGCTACCAGTTTGGTTACCCTTACAGAAGAAAATACCCGCGATAAAATTATCGAAAATGAACGCCAGACACTTTTAGCAGCAATCAATGCATTGGTTAATGTTAATGACTATAATAATGATATATTGACCGACACAATAATCCTCGCAAGCACCGAACAACTGGGGACAAAAGAAGAGAATACGGTTTATCGTGCACGTATGGATAAGACACCGATTGCAGTAGTCTTCACCGCCATAGCTCCCAACGGTTATAACGGCCAAATCAAACTACTTGTTGGTATTAATTTTGATGGTAATCTGGCCGGAGTACGGGTTATTAATCATAAAGAAACACCTGGCTTAGGTGACAAGATTAATGTCAAAAAAGCAGACTGGATTTTAAAGTTTAAAGGTTTATCACTAAAGAATCCTGATGGATCCAAATGGAAAGTGAAAAAGGATGGTGGTGATTTCGATCAATTTACTGGTGCCACAATCACCCCACGTGCTGTAGTAACTGCAGTAAAAAAAGCATTGCAATATTATGAAAAAAATCGCGATGCATTGTATAAGGAGGCAGAATAATGAACGAAGTATATGGCCCCATTATTCGAGATGGCTTGTGGAAGAACAACCCTGCTCTGGTGCAATTATTAGGCTTGTGTCCATTATTAGCCGTGACCAATACAACCATTAATGGCTTAGGTTTAGGCTTGGCAACTATTTTGACTTTAGTCGCATCCAATGGTCTTGTTTCCTTATTACGTAAACAAATTCCTGATGAAGCTCGCTTACCGGTATTTGTGATGATTATTGCTTCGATAGTAACCATTATCGAGCTATCTATGAATGCTTGGTTCCACGAGCTGTATTTGATCTTAGGCATCTTCATTCCTCTGATTGTGACTAACTGTGCCATTACCGGTCGAGCTGAAGCCTTTGCTGCTAGAAATCCAATTGGACCATCGATAGTCGATGGATTGATGATGGGATTAGGATTTACGGCTGTCCTTGTTGTATTAGGTGCAACACGAGAGCTTATTGGTCAAGGTACGATATTAGCTGAAGCACATTTGATGTTTGGTGAAGCGGCGAGAAACCTGACTATTGTGGTGTTTGAGGATTATCGGGGATTTCTAATGGCTTTATTGCCACCTGGTGCATTTATTGGCTTAGGTCTAATCGTGGCATTAAAAAATGTAATTGATGCCCGCCAAACAACAACACAAGTGAAAACGATTGACGCTATTGCAGAACAAGTTGCTGGTTAATTTATGAATCAGGCACAAAGACAGGAGTTTTTTGCCACACTCAAGGCACACAATCCCGAGCCAACAACTGAACTCAATTACGACAGTACATTTGAATTATTGATTGCTGTCATTCTGTCCGCTCAAGCGACTGATATTGGCGTCAATAAAGCCACTGACAAACTTTATCCAATAGCCAACACACCACAAACCATTTTAGATTTAGGTGTTGATGGTCTCAAACAATACATCAAGACTATTGGTCTATTTAACAGTAAAGCAAATAACATCATTAAAACTTGTCAGCAATTGCTGGAACTACACGATGGTGAAGTACCGGAAGATCGTGCAGCCCTTGAAGCCTTGCCTGGTGTCGGACGTAAAACTGCAAATGTCATCCTTAACACTGTTTTCAAACATCCTGTTATTGCTGTCGACACTCACCTGTTCCGTCTAGCAAATCGCACTGGTTTGGCTAAAGGAAAAACTGTTCGGGTCGTTGAAGATCGCTTGATGAAAGTTGTGCCAGATGAATTTAAACAGGATGCCCACCACTGGTTGATCTTACACGGTCGTTACGTTTGCATTGCTAGAAACCCAAAATGTGAAAGTTGTGTTGTTACACATTTGTGTGATGATTTTCGGCGCCAGACGAAAAAATCAAACAATAGGAGCCAAAAATAATGTTTGGTCAAAACCGACAACAACTTCGCCAAATGTATCATGATGTATGGCAAAAAAAACAAGCTAATGAATCTTTGTCCGCATTAGAATCAATGATTGCTCAAGTTATTAATGAACATCCCGAATATCATAAAATATTTAATAGTGATTCCAGTCTAGAGCAGGAATATTTTGTCGAGGATGGTCAAACAAATCCCTTTCTTCATATGGGATTGCATATTTCACTGCATGAACAGATTTCAACCGATAGGCCTCAAGGAATTCGCGATCTTTACCAACAATTACAAATCAAATTTGGAAATGCTCATGACACTGAACATCAAATGATGGAATGCTTGACTGAATCATTGTGGTCAGCACAACGCAATAATCAACCACCCTCAGAGTCAGCTTACTTACAAGCTATTCAACAATTGTTATTGGATGCAAGATAATGGCTAATGAAATTACAGCAAAAGTTGAATTTTCTTTTAAAGGCATAAATTACACACCATCTACCGTGTTAGATCTCGATGACATAATGCAAAAACACGGTACCCTGCCCTCGCTCCACCAGCTACTGGCAAGATTGCACAATATTGACAGTTATTCTTATGAATATGAAATGATGGAAGCTGAAAATATTCAATTTAGCGATGCCGAAGGCTGGGTAACAGGTTTTGTTACTGACAATCAATTTGATCAAACCGGTTTTGAACAACAATGGCACGAACAAGATCAACTTAACCGACTAGCTCCAATCATCAAACGACAACTGAATATTGATGATATTCAACAACATCCAGAACTCAAAAAAGTCATACTCACTGCATATCAATTTGGAAAGAAAAACTCAAAGGCTGATTGATAATGGGCAGATTTGGTGATAATTGGGCAACAGCTCATAGAAATTGGCGAGCAATTTTTGCCGCCATAGGATTAAGTATTGTTTTGATTTGGTCTTTAGCCTTAAAAAAGCAAGAAGATGCCCGTATATTTCTACGTACTGATAAAAAAATCGCTACCGTCCAAGATATTAAGAAAATCGAAACTGATGATCGTTTTGGAAGTAAAAACATAACGTATTTTGTACATCTCACTCTACCTGAAGGGAAAAAGATTCGTTTTATGTTGCTTCAATCTCCTCCCAAAGTGGGTACTCAATTACCTGTCCTTGTCGATATTTTTGATGACGGTAAAAATTATTACCATTACAATCAAATGGATTGGCAGTTACTCAATATTCACTAAATTTAAGGTCATACCCTATGAAAGCATTTGGTTTTAACAGTAATGACTCTGAAGCAGTCTTATTCGAACAAGCAACGCCTCAACCAAGCGGTAAAGACTTACTGGTTAAAATTGATGCAATTGCAGTTAATCCAGTTGACACCAAAGTTAAAGCCGGTATCTCTGAACCTTTATCGACACCTAAAATTGTTGGCTGGGATGCATCCGGTACTGTCATTGCTATCGGTGATAAAGTTGAGCTATTTAAAGTCGGTGATAAGGTCTTTTCTGCTGGCGATGTAACACGTCCTGGCTGTTATGCCAGTCACCAATTAGTTGATGAACGTGTTGTTGGCCATGCACCAACATCATTAACTGCCGAAGAGTCAGCAGCAATGCCTTTAACGAGCATTACAGCTTGGGAAGCATTGTACTCACGCCTTAAAATTACTGCAGATCAAGATGCTGGTAAAAATATTTTAATTATTGGAGCTGCCGGCGGTGTTGGCTCTATTGCAATTCAATTGGCTAAAATCACCAAACTGAATGTTATTGCAACGGCATCACGAGCAGAATCTGAACAATGGTGTCAAAAACTTGGTGCTGACTATGTCATTAATCACCATAGTGATTTAATTGTCCAATACCGCACCTTAGGAATAAAAGACCCAGACTACATTTTATGCCTCAATGATATTGATCGACATTTTAGTGCCATGACAGAACTTATCGCACCACAAGGTATGATTTGTAGCATTGTCGGTTGCCAGGAGAAGCATGATCTGGATCGTCTGAAATCTAAGAGTGCAGGCCTAGTGTGGGAATTTATGTTTACCCGTCCTATGTTTAAAACTGACGATATGATTGCTCAACATCATTTACTCAATGATATTGCCCAATTGCTTGATGATGGTATATTAATCAGTACATTAACAAACACTATAGGTCCAATGACCAGTGCTACTATTTCCGATGCACATCAACAACTACTCAGTGGTACAACATTGGGGAAACTGGCTTTAACCGCAATCGAATAGATAGTGTTTCACCAATTTCGTTATCACCGTATAATTACTCTTTTATTCTCTAATTAAGTTAAGGTTTAATCATGGACACACAAAAATCAGGCAAATTCTTTGTCGGCAGCATCGTGACTTTTCTCATTGTTTTATTATTGGTTAAAGTCCTTCTCGCAACTATGCAAGGTGTTGCAAAGAATGTTGTTGCGCTAGACAGCATGGCTGATGAAGATGTAGTTGAACGCATTAAACCTGTTGCTGAAGTGTATGTTGGTGAAGCTCCTGTTATTGCAGCAGCACCTGTCGCTGAAGTCAGTTCTGCTGGAGGTAATGGCGAAAAGATTGTGGCTCAAGTATGTGCTATGTGTCATAGCACTGGCATGATGAACTCCCCTAAATTAGGTAATGCCACTGATTGGGCGCCACGTATTGAAAAAGGTATGGACACACTTTATTCAAATGCTATTAACGGACTGAATATGATGCCTGCCCGAGGTGGTAATCCAAACTTAAGTGATGATGAAGTCAAAGCTGCCGTTGACTATATGCTGTCAGAAGCTCAATAACACACTTAAAAAACCCACTAACTATGGGCTTTTTTTACTGTTTTAATTTTTAAGAAAATGAAAACAATTAATTTCCCCTATATCGCATTTGGTATGTGTTCTCTTCTTTTATTACTAGTAATAAAAGGAAGTGAAACTGGCAATGATGGTCAAACTCTAATGCCATTACTAACCTTGCTTGTAGTTAGTGAATTTTCTTTTTTCGTCACTACAATTGGGGGATATATTGGAATCAAACATATCCTGTCCACCAGCACCAATCATCTCTACAAGGTCATCACACTGTTGTGCATAATGTTATCACTAAGATTCATGTTTCTTGGCGTAGCACTTTGGCCTCTTTAAACTCAGCATAAAAGCTAGGTAACTTTATGACTAATAACGATGTATTACGTCGCATTCGCTACATCTTCGACTTTAATGATTCAAAAATGATCGCAATTTTTGCCTTGGCAGATTCTCAGGTTACACGAGAACAGATCAGTAATTGGTTAAAGAAAGAGGAAGATCCGGATTATCAGAATTGTAGCGATATTTTACTGGCAACATTTCTAAATGGTCTGATCAATGACAAACGCGGTAAAAA
>QNEY01000046.1 GCA_003645385.1 Gammaproteobacteria bacterium
ATTCTGTATGTAATAAAAACAAGGTTTTACGCGCTCGCGTCATACCCACATAGCAGAGTCGGCGTTCTTCAGATAGTCGTGATGGATCATCACTGGTTTTTTGTCCCGGGAATAATCCTTCTTCCATACCCACCATAAACACGACCTGAAATTCCAGACCTTTGGCTGAATGTAAGGTCATCAGTTGTACACAGTCTTCCCATTGCTCGCCTTGATTATCGCCTGCTTCCAGTGCTGCATGAGCAAGAAAAGCATCGAGTAAAGGCATATCTTCCAGTTCTTCATTGTCGGGTTGCTTGAAAGTACGAGCGGCACTGATCAATTCATCCAGATTTTCAATGCGACCTTGACCTTTTTCAGTTTTATCTTTAGAAAAGTGTGCACGCAAACCACTTTCATCAATAACAAGCGAGGTCAGTTCATGCAATGGCATGGTGTCATCTATGGGTGTTAATGAATCAATTAATGTCATAAATCCAGTGAGTGCATTGCCGGCACGAGCAGCGAAGAACTTGGCCTCAAGTAAGGCAAGGGCTGATTGCCACATCGTCAGATTATGTTCACGTGCATATTGGCGTAATTGCGTTAATGTTGCTGCACCGATACCTCGGGTAGGCGTGTTCACTATCCGTTCAAATGCTGCATCATCATTTCTATTAGAGATTAATCTTAAGTAGGACAATACATCTTTAATTTCTGCGCGTTCGAAGAAGCGTAAGCCACCGTAAACTCGGTAGGGCATATTGGCATATAACAAGGCTTCCTCAATAACCCGAGATTGAGCATTAGAACGATATAACACTGCATTATCAGCTCGATTACCACCTTTATCGACCCAAGCTCTAACTTGTTCTACCAGATAGCTTGCTTCATCACGTTCGTTATAAGCGTTATAAATTTGGATAAGCTTACCATCGTCATCTTCTGTCCATAATTCCTTGCCAAGTCGTTCACTGTTGTTCGCAATAACAGCATTGGCACCAGCTAAAATATTGCCAGTTGAACGATAATTCTGTTCTAAGCGAACAGTGTCAGCTGCAGGGTAATCTTGATGAAATTTTTGAATATTCTCGATGCGAGCACCACGCCAGCCATAAATTGACTGGTCATCATCACCAACAATAAATAAGTGTCCTGTATCGCCAGCTAACAATTGCAACCATGCATATTGAATAGTGTTGGTATCTTGAAATTCATCAACTAGGATTTGTTGGAATCGCTGCTGGTAATTGGCCAGAATATCAGGGCGTTTGAGCCATAATTCATGACTTCTCAATAGAATTTCACCAAAATCAATAACACCTGCCCGCTGACAGGCATCTTCATAGGCTTGATATACCGTCAGTATTTTCTGGGAATAAGGATCATGGCCAGCTTGAATATGTTTAGATCGTAAACCTTCATCCTTCTGGGCGTTGATATACCATTGAGCTTGTTTGGCTGGCCATTGAGCTTCGTCTAATTCCATACCACGCATAATGCGCTTTAACATGCGTAGCTGATCATCACTATCCAGAATTTGAAAGCTTTGTGGTAGGTCTGCCTCTTTCCAATGTGAGCGTAATAAGCGATGTGCTAGACCATGAAATGTACCTACCCACATCCCACCAATTGGATAGCCCAGCATGTTTTCAATTTTGCCACGCATTTCTGAGGCAGCTTTATTGGTAAATGTAACGGCAAGGATATTCGATGGTGGCAATGCTTCTGCTTGAATGAGCCAGGCAATACGGTGAACTAAAACACGTGTTTTACCACTACCAGCCCCTGCTAGAATTCGGGCATGACCTAGTGGTGCCGCCACTGCTTCACGTTGGGGTTTATTTAAACCGTCAAGTAATTCTGAGACATCCATAGATTTTTAAGTTTGTTTAGAAGTTTTTTATCATTCCCGCGAAAGCGGGAATGATGGGTATAGATACAGAAAAACACTGAATATAATTCATATCCAGTGTTTTAATATTTTGCTTGCATAAGACTTCCACTTCCGCATTGTGGAAATCTTAGCTAAGTTTAAAGGTTAGAATCTAAAAATGCAGTCAATTGTGACTTAGTTAAAGCACCTACTTTAGTTGCTTCAACTTCACCACCCTTGAATAACATCAGGGTAGGGATGCCGCGAATACCATAGCGAGGTGGTGTTTCTGAGTTTTCATCAATATTGAGTTTACAGACAGTTAGTTTGCCTGCATATTCAGCGCCAATTTCTTCTAGAATTGGAGCGATCATTTTGCAAGGACCACACCATTCAGCCCAGTAATCTACTAATACAGGTAAGTCAGACTGCAATACTTGGCTTTCAAAGTCGCCATCAGTCACATTGGTGACATTTTCACTCATGTTTTTTATCTCCGGTGGTATATAAATTATCGGAAGGCTATACTCACGCAATCCAATATTGGGTATCATTTTTTCCTATCATTAAAGGTAATGCAAGTATTTCTATGAGTGCACATCTAACTGAGCAAGCTTTTTCGTCGTTACCTTTACATGAAACGCTTCAAAATGGTTTACGTAGTGCGGGGTTCGAGTTTTGTACTCCAATTCAGGCGCAATCTTTACCGCTGTTGTTGGCTGGGCAAGATGTAGCTGGGCAGGCGCAAACTGGAACCGGTAAAACGATTGCCTTTTTATTAGCGACATTTCAGACATTGTTGACAAAAGAACCGGTTAAAAACTGGGATGGCAAACAACCTCGAGCATTCATATTGGCACCAACAAGAGAGTTGGCAAATCAAATTGCTAAAGATGCCATCTTACTCAATAAGGATGCAAAATTGCGCATTGTTGTTGCGTATGGTGGCAAAGATTACGAAAAACAAAAAACAGCTATCACCGATGGTGTTGATATTTTAATTGGCACACCTGGACGATTACTCGATTATCACAAACAACGCGTGTTTAATCTGAAGTCTGTTCAAGCTGTGGTGATGGATGAAGCAGATCGGATGTTTGATTTAGGTTTTATCAAAGATGTACGTTATTTCTTACGCCGTGTACCCACACCAACAGAACGATTGGGAATGTTGTTCTCAGCGACCTTGAGTTACAAAGTGACTGAACTTGCATATGAGCACATGAATAACCCGGAAAAGGTTGAGGTTGCAGCAGGAAAAGTGGCGGGTGATCGGATAGAAGAAAGTGTCTATTACCCCGCTAATGAAGAAAAGATACCATTATTACTTGCTTTGATTAAACGTATACAACCACCACGCGGTATTGTGTTTGTAAATACTAAGCGAGTAGCTGATAAAGTTTGGGGCTATCTGGAAGGTAATGGTCATAAGGCAGCATTATTATCAGGCGATGTGCCGCAGAAAAAACGTGAGAGTTTATTAAAACATTTTCAGGATGGTGACTTTCCATTTCTGGTCGCAACAGATGTAGCCGCTCGTGGTTTACATATTCCTGAAGTCAGTCATGTCTTTAATTATGATTTACCGCAAGATATGGAAGATTATGTTCATCGGATTGGCCGTACAGCTAGGGCAGGTGCCAGTGGTATTGCGATCAGCTTTGCTTGTGAAGATTATGCATTTTCACTACCAGAGATTGAGCAATATATAAAACATAAATTACCGGTGGCAGCGACATCGGACGAAGAATTGATCGAGCCACAGCCAGCGAAAAGACCTGAAAAAAGACCACCACTGCGTCATAAGCAAAATAATGGTGGTAAGCGCAATCAGTCACATCGGTCAAGACGCAAACCAACAGGAAATAAATAGAGTAAAAAATGCAAATAAATGGGGCACAACTTGCAACGGTAATTTCCCCCAAGACGTCTGAGTTTCAGGAGAAAGGACGAAGTCCGATCACTATTGATGTAAAACCAAATGTTGAGTCTGCTGAAAAAGCATCACACCAAGCAACTAATGCACTCAATTTATATCAACAAGCGATAACGACGTATGAAGACCAACAGACCCGTTTTGTACGATTGTTAGCGACTACAGATACAGAACAACAATCTAATAATAGGCATGGCACTCAATCAGACCATCTACCACAAGGTGTACAACAGTACCTCCAGATAGCAGGTTCAGTAACAGAACCACAGCAGAGCTTATTTGATGAGGTTGTTTAAACCTTTGCTAATTTTACTCTGCTTTAGTGTCATTAGCTGTAGCAATAATATTGTGGAAGATGACCCTGATGACCCAGGTGTTGCACGGTTAGCAAAAAGTCATATTGGTGAGATTCTTGAGCTTTCACAGTTGGCTATTATGGATGATTTGAAAATATTGATGTTGAAGTTGTACCGGCGTAATCCTGCTGAACGACATGATAAAGATGAACGCACCATTGAAGCCAGTGTTGATCTATTCTTTTCGCATTCTTATGACTATGGTTATGCACATTGGCAGGTTATGAGTCCTACCGATGTTATTCGCATCGCTTTAGATGAAACCTATCAGGGTGGGGATAGGGTATTGCCATTTATTTTTGGTTTGCGGAAGATGCTAATGGCATCATATGATTATCACACTGACTTCTATTATTTCACCAGCATTGATGAACAAAAACTTTATAACAGTGCTAGAAATATTGAGATTGCTGCATGGATGTTAGGAAATAAGCGTGATCTCCAAGGTGAGTTATTACTATTAAGTGACAGCTTAGAAAATGAACAACGAAACCTCAGTTTTCAGCGTCTGATTGGTGAAATGATTGCTACTCAGGATAATATGGCTGAAATTATTTCTCATGAATTAGATCGTGGAATCAAAACAGTGATTGTAAGTGGAGCTTCGATGGTATTCTTTCCCATTTAGTTAAAATCAGGAAGAGATAAGTGATGAAATATTTATATATTGTATTGATGATGATATTTGTTGTTGCTTGCTCAGATGAATCGCAACAAGTTGAAGGTAATCATGTTTGGAAAGAGCAGACTGATATGATTGATAAAGCACATGATATTGAATCGATGATCAATAATGCTGCGCAGCAAAAACAGCAGGAAATTGACGAACAAACACGCTGATTAGTTTGAACTATAGTCCGGAGGTGAAAAACTGATCTACAGCTTAGTTAATTTGGGGTTGGCAAAACGATAACCCGATGCTTGACGCATAAACAGCTTTCTCAGCAAGGCACTTTTATTAACGGTTTGCAGACCAAACCGTCTAGCCCAGCGAACAGGTTCAAGCTCACTACCAAAAACACGTTTAAAAGCATCCATGGTCATTTGCATCACTAAATTATCACCTTTTCTACGGCGTTGATATTTATTTAAAGTATGCAAATTACCTATTTTACGACCTTTTCCATGTGCTTCTAGAACTACCTCAGCTAAGGTTGCCGCATCGAGAAAGCCAATATTGACACCTTGTCCAGCTAGTGGATGAATAGTGTGAGCAGCATCACCTACCAGTGCAAATCCAGATTCAACATAATGATCTGCATGACGTAATTTAAGTGGAAATTTAGCACGTTTACTTACTTCTTGAATCTCTCCTAGTGTACTTTCGAATGCTTTGCCGAGAGTATCTTTAAAAATGTCATCATCAAGTTGGCATAACAGCTCAGTTTCTTCAGTTGAATTAGACCAGACAATTGAACATTGATGAGGATCTGATAAAGGTAAAAAGGCTAAGGGACCTTCTGGTAAAAAGCGTTGCCATGCAGTTTGTTGATGAGAGTGTTCAGTGGTAACCGTACATACCACAGCAGACTGCTGATAATCCCAGCCATGAGTTTCAATCTCAGCCCATTCACGTAGTGGAGACTGAGCGCCATCTGCCCCAACAACCAATTCTGCAGTTAATGTTCTACCATCATCCAAGGTGAGCGTGTTATCAGTTAATGATATTGGTTTGGCAGGGCATAGAAAATTAATAGTAGGGATTTGTTTACAACGAGTGAGACACGCCTGTTGTAGGTGGCGATTTTCCACAATATTACCCAATAAGGATTCACCAATTTCAGCACTGTCAAAATGTAGGGAAGAACTATTTGTTTCCCAGACTTTCATATCAGTGAATTGACTTATTCTACTCGGGATAAGTTGTTGCCAAATAGTCAGGTTGTTCAGCAAAGTCTCGCTGGCACGAGTTAAGGCACTAACACGTAAGTCAGGTTTATCAAATTCATTAAGTGGTGTAGGCGGGTATGCTTCAATTAAAGCAATATTTAGATCTGATTGTTCACCTAAAGCAACCGCTAAAGTAGCACCGACCATGCCACCACCAACAATGATTACATCATAGTGTTGACTCATAGTGCTATGCCTCTTCCTAACCGTGGTTGTTTTCGAGCTAAGCCCATACTTTTTTGTGCTAGCCAATGTTTGGCTGGTGGTATGGCATCCATTACTGTTAGACCAGCTCCACGAATATGGCCGAGCAGAGGATTGTTATTACTGAATAATTTAACCAGTGCGTCAGTGGTATTGATTACATTGTCCTGATCTTGTTGTCGCCATTGTTTGTAGTCATGCAACAGTTGAGCATCACCACAGTCTTTATTCGTAGTTGCGAGAACATCAGCTAACGCTGCTACATCACGTAAACCAAGGTTAAACCCTTGGCCAGCGATTGGATGTAGGCTGTGAGCAGCATTACCGATCAATACAATCCGCTGTTGAACAGCTTGGTCAGCTTGCATTAGTTTTAATGGATAACTATTACGTTGTCCTACCTGCATCAGTTTGCCAAGTCGATAGCCAAACCTGTCTTGTAATTGAGCCAAGAAGTCCTGATCGGATAATTCAAGAATGTCTATTTCATCACCAGTTTTGACTGTCCAAACTAGACTGCAACGGTTATCTGACATAGGCAATAAGGCAATAGGGCCGCTATCAGTAAAACGCTCAAAAGCACGGCCTTGATGTTGACGTTCGGGAGTGATGTTAGCCGTAATAGCTGTTTGTTGGTAATCAGCTTCTAATGCCCCCAATCCTAATAGTCTACGAATAGTTGAGTTACCGCCGTCGGCAGCAACAATCAATTAAGCAGATAGGCAACGATCATCATTCAGTATCAGTTAAACCGAGTCTGTATGTTGCTGTAAGCTTGTTACTTTGGCGGGGCATATCATTTCAAGATTATTTTGTTGTGATAAGGCTTGATTTAGTACTTGTCCCATAGACCGGGCAGTAATAACTTGTCCTAATGTAGGGACATTCTCGTCTTGGGCTGACAGTCGTGTGATGCCAAAATGACCACGGTCAGAAATATGGATATTGGTGATGGCAGTACTATGAGGAGCTAATTGTGACCACAAGCCCATGGCTTCAAAAATACGTTGAGAACCATAGGCAAGGGCAATACCCCGGTCGTCATAACTTGGTTGTTGGTCAGAGTTAATAGCAAAGGCTTCAATAACGGCAATCTTTAGCGGTGTGTTTTGCAATGTACAGGCCAAACTGGCACCGACCATGCCACCACCAACAATAATTAGATCAAAGTGTGTTGTTGCCATTGCTAAATCCTTAATCAGCCATCAGCGCTTCTATATCATCAACTTCTTTTGGCGCTGCTTTTGAAATTACATCATGCCCTGTTTTTGTAACTAACACATCATCTTCTATTCGTATACCGGTGAAATGCCATTCCTTATTTACACGGGCAGGGTCACGAATATATAAACCTGGTTCGACAGTCAGTACCATACCAGGTTCTAACATACGCCATTCACCACCCACTTTATAGTCACCAACATCATGTACATCCATCCCCAACCAATGACCAGTACGATGCATATAAAAGTCGCGGTATTTTTCTTTTTCAAGCAAGGTTTTCAGTTTGCCCTTGAGTAGACCAATTTCCAATAAGCCTTCTGTTAATCCGCGTACTGCTGCTTCATGCGGTTGATTCCAATGGTTCCCGGGCTTCACTTCATCTATAGCTGCTTTTTGGGCATCTAAAACAATGTTGTACAACGTTTTTTGGCTGGCAGTAAATTTTCCGTTAACGGGGAAGGTTCGAGTGATATCTGCAGCATAATAATCATATTCAGCACCAGCATCGATCAATAATAAATCATTGTTTTTCAGACGATGATTATTTTCAATATAGTGCAGGATACAGCCATTTTCACCACCACCTATAATTGAAGGATAGGCGGGTGAGCGACAATCATTTTTCATAAACTCATGAATGATTTCAGCTTCAACCTGATATTCCCATTTACCGGGCTTGGTAAATTGCATTGCACGAATGTGAGCCTGAGCAGAAACTTCAGCAGCATGACGCATTGCTTTAATTTCACCACTACTTTTATACAAACGAAGTTCATTCAAGCAGTGTTCTAATTCAATAATCTCATTGGGCGAATGCTTTCCTTGCTGTGAAGCATTGCGTAAATGGTTTAACCAGCCGACCATACGTTGATCGAATCCATACCGGGTTCCCATAGTGTAGAAAACTTTTTCTTTGCCTTCCAATAAGCCAGGTAAAATATCATCGAGATCTGAATAAGGGTAAGAGTCATCAGCACCATATCGATCAACTGCTCCCTCTTGACCTGCACGGTAGCCATCCCATATTTCTTTATCAAGATCACGTTCACGACAAAATAAAAGATATTCGCCATGAGTTCGTCCTGGCACAAGAACGATGACTGATTCGGGTTCATCAAAGCCACTAAGATAATGAAAGCTGCTATCACTACGAAAAATATGATCAACATCACGATTGCGAGATCTGACCTTGGCATTAGGTAAAACAGCAATGCTATTTGGACCCATAATGTCCATTAGGCGCTGGCGGCGTTTGCTAAATTCTTTTTTGTTCATTTAATGCTCAGTCGGGTTGTTTTCTGCATCTTGCGGTTGAAGTTCGCCATAGATTAAAAATAGCCCCATCCGTAAGTATTCTACTAATTCTTCAAAATTAGCTTCATCATCATCCGAATCTTCTAAGTCATTATCATTGATCTGGCTGATGTTAATAATATCGGCAATATATTCTTTACAGTCAGTGGATAATTCAGTGTCATCTGTTAGACCAGAAGCACCTAGACCAAAAATGAGTCCCTGACACCAGTCGGACATGGCAGATATGCGCGATGAAAGAGGTGCATTGTCATCTGGGAGATCAAGTTGTAAATCAAAATCCAGGCTGTTGAGAGATTGGACTGTCTGATCGAATAAAGCAGTCAAATCTAGAATTTCTTCTTCACTAGGATCAACATCCTCAAATAGGCTTTTATACCAAGTAACGCGATTTTCCTGTGGATTTAAACATAATAATCCGCATAATGCGCCTTGCAATTCGGCTGAACTTGCTGGGCCATCGCCTTCTGTTTTATTGGGTGAAAGTGATGGAAAATATAATTCAGACATGATGATACGACCTATATTTAAAAAAATTATTATGTGATTTGTTGACCCAATCGGTAGGGCGCGTCTATAGTTAGATATTATTTTCGCACAGCTAAGAATTCATATCTAATGGAAAAAGACGTAATCGAACAATTGGAACAGCAAGTAGATGACCTGCTTAGGGCCAGTCGTCGTGCACGCGATGAAAACATGTTGTTGAAATCACAACAGACTGCTTGGCTAACAGAACGTGCAAGATTAGTTGAAAAAACTGAGTTGGCGCGCAGTCGAATTGATAAAATGGTAACC
>QNEY01000047.1 GCA_003645385.1 Gammaproteobacteria bacterium
TAGCTGATGAGTCAACAGCAAGTGCTAATTGACTACTAGCTATAATGCTTTGTTGATCATTAATAACAATAACTCGACAGCCAGAGGTGCCGAGATCAATGCCAATGTATGCGTCACTCATAACGCTAAACGTTATTTTATGGTAATTGAACGGGAGTTGGTGCAACCCAACCTTGTTTTTGGTGTTCTACTACAACATTGGTATAGACACCACCACGAACATTAAAAATACCGGTTACACGCATAAAACGAGGGTCGGTTGCTGCAACAAGATCATCTAATATTTGGTTAGTGACTTTTTCGTGAAATGCACCCTCATCTCGGTAAGACCAGATATAGAGTTTATAAGACTTTAATTCCACACATTTCAGATCAGGCACATAGTCAATTTTGATGGTGGCAAAATCAGGTTGACCAGTTTTAGGGCATAAACAAGTAAATTCTGGAGTCTCAATGTGAATGGTATAATCACGTTCCGGAATCGCGTTGTCGAAGGTTTCCAGTTGTTTGCTTGATTTTGTAGACATGGAAAATCTCAATGTGATAATTAAAACGTATATTATCCCTTAGTTGGTGGATTAAATTAAGTGTTAGGAATGGTAGGCTTCATAATTGCTGTGATTGCAGCGTTTGTTGTGGTTGGTTGGTATGCATTAAAACGCAGTCAACTGCGCAATAGTGAGTTTCTGGATGAAATGAATACCAGTATGCAACAACATGAAGATTCAACGGATACATTTGATTCAGCTGAGGATGCATTCAATGCTGTATTAGAGTATGAAATGGAGCAGCAAATCATTGATAGTCAGATACCTGATATTGAATCTGAACCGATAGTGAATATATCAGAACAAGCAAAGCAGGCTGTAACTACAGAGCCAGTGGCGACTCCGGAACAAGCAAAGACTGATTTAACAGTTGATGACTCAGAACAACAGCAAACAGCGCAACAACACTCTGTCATTAATGCGGTTAAAGATTGGGATATGGTCATTGCGTTTACCATTATGGCGCCTAAAGGTCAGAAGCTTTCAGGCCTAGATCTAAAAGTAGCTTTAAAAACGCTAAGTTTTCAGTATGGTGATATGCAGATATATCACCGTATGACACTTGGTGTGCACAAAAAGCCACTGTTCAGTGTTGCCAATATTATTGAACCAGGCACATTTAATCCTCAAGATGATGCGACGATGAACACTCCGGGTATCTTGATGTTTGCAAAATTACCAGGGCCAGTAAATGGCTTAACTTTATTTGATGATTTATTGGAAACAGCACAATCATTAACCGAGAAGCTGAATGGAATCTTGTGTGACCAGTCTAAACAACAAGTAAATCAAAATATTTTAGAATCGATGCGAAGTCGTATCCTGAATATGAATTTAACACTACAAGCAGAGCAAAGTCAGTACGATAATGGTTATTCCGACTAATTTTCCACAACGAGCCAGCGAACTTAGAGACTTAATAAATAAGTATAACTATCTTTACTATATTATTGATAACCCTGAAGTTCCTGATTCAGAGTATGACCGTTTATTTCATGAGCTTAAACAAATTGAAACGGATCATCCTGAATTACTAACAGCAGACTCACCTACCCAAAGAGTGGGTGGTAAGGCACTGGATAAGTTCAATCAAATCACTCATGCCATACCTATGTTGTCGTTGGATAATGTATTTGATACCGAACAACTACTGGCATTTGATCAACGTGTGCGAGATTGGCTGAATACTTCTGAATCACAAGTTTATGCCGCTGAACCTAAACTAGATGGTTTAGCGATCAGTCTGCGTTATGAGCAGGGTGTATTAACACAAGCAGCAACTCGTGGAGATGGTGCTACAGGGGAAGATGTTACAGCCAATGTTCGTACTATTCCTACAGTTCCTCTAAAGCTTACCGGTAACGATATACCTGAAGTAGTAGAAATTCGTGGTGAGATATTTATGCCCAAGGCTGGTTTTGATACTTTAAATCAGCAACAGATTGCTGATGATAAGAAACCTTTTGTTAATCCACGCAATGCAGCAGCAGGTTCTCTACGTCAATTAGATTCTAAAATCACAGCTAGCCGTCCATTAGAAATTTATTGTTATGGCCTCGGTGAAATTCAGGGTATGAACAAGCCTGATAGTCATTCTGAAGCAATGATGTTGATTTCACAGTGGGGGTGTCGAATTTCACCTGAATTAAAACGACTAACAGGTATTGATGAGTGTATGGAGCCTATCACGCACTTAGGTGCACGCAGGGAGAGTTTGCCATACGATATTGCTGGGGTGCTGTGTAAATTCGATAGTATTCAACTACAACAACGATTAGGGTTTGTTTCACGGACACCACGCTGGGCGATCGCTCATAAATTTCCTGCTCAGGAAGAAATAACCATCGTTGAAGATATTGAAATTCAAGTTGGTCGAACGGGAGCTTTAACACCAGTTGCACGTTTGAAACCTGTTTTTGTTGGTGGGGTAACAGTTAGTAATGCAACCTTACATAATCAGGATGAAATCGAACGTAAAGATGTCAGAGTAGGTGATACAGTCATTGTTCGACGAGCCGGTGATGTTATTCCTGAAGTAGTACAAGTTGTGTTGTCCAAAAGACCTGATAATACAGTTTTATTTTCAATGCCAACTCACTGCCCTGTCTGCCAGTCTGAGGTTGAACGTATTGAAGGTGAGGCTAAAGCTCGTTGTAGTGGTGGCCTTTATTGTGCCGCGCAACAAAAGGAAGCTATCAAACACTTTGCATCACGTAAAGCGATGGATGTTGATGGTTTAGGCGACAAATTGGTTGAACAACTTGTCGATGAAGAATTGATTGCTGATGTGTCAGATCTATTTCAGTTAACACTAGAACAGTTATCAGCATTAGAAAGAATGGGGGAAAAGTCTGCTGTTAACCTGATTAATGCATTACAAACAGCGAAACAAACTACATTCTCACGATTCCTGTTTGCCTTAGGAATTAGAGAGGTAGGTGAAGCCACTGCACGTGCTTTAGCTAGTCATTTATTAACATTGGATGTTCTGCAACAAGCTGATGAAGAAACTTTGATTGAAATTGAGGATGTGGGCCCTGTAGTAGCACATCACATTGTGACCTTTTTTCATCAAGCTCATAATCGTGAAGTGATAGATCGATTATTAGTTGCAGGTGTTAATTGGCCAGAAGAACAAAAAGTATCTTCAGATTCAATGATCAGTGGAAAAACTATTGTATTGACTGGAACCTTAGAGCAAATGTCACGCAGTGAAGCTAAAGATAAGTTACTTGGGCTAGGTGCAAAAGTGGCAGGTAGTGTATCGAAAAAAACAGACTTTGTAGTAGCTGGTCGAGATGCCGGATCTAAACTAAGCAAAGCTGAAAAACTAGGAGTTTCAGTCGTTGATGAAGCCACAATGTTAGGTTGGTTCTCACTATGACTGCATTAGCCCAAGCTATCAAGAAGGTTGCCACCGGCCCACATTTAAGCAAAGATTTAACCCAACAAGAAGCCGAAGCTGCAATGTCAGAAATATTGTCAGGGCAATTCGATCTGGTACAGGCAGCAATCTTTTTCATTGCGTTGCGAATCAAACGTGAAACAAATGAAGAAAACCTGGGTGTTTTAAAGGCATTACAAGCCTGCACTGAGCAAACCGTTGGTGAGGTAGATCAGCTATTAATAATTTCTGATCCTTTCAATGGTTACAATCGACATTGTCCAATAACTGCATTTTTACCGGCAGTATTAGCAGCATCTGGATTGCCCACCTTATCTCAAGGTGTCAAAGAAATGGGGCCTAAATTTGGTGTTACTCATTCACAAGTATTAGCAGCAGCAGGGATGAATATTGATCTTTCACCACAAGCTGTGACAGAAAGGTTAAATAACCCAGACCTTGCTTGGGCTTTTATTGATCAACAATATGCCACACCAGAATTATTTGCGTTACAAGACTTACGAACCAGAATGATAAAACGTCCTTGTCTAGCGACACTTGAGAAATTAATTATGCCAGTTAAGGCACAAGGAAAAACTCACCTTCAGATTGGCTTTGTTCATAAAGAATACCCACCTATTTTAGCGAGACTGGCACAGCAGATGGGGTTTGAATCATCATTGATTATTCGTGGTATTGAAGGTGGCATATTGCCAACCTTACGTGAACTGTCAAATTGCTTTAGGTCATTTAATGGTGAGCTACAACAATGTGCTTTTGATCCTTCTGAATTTGGGATAGAACAAACGACACGAGGGGTATTACCTGTTCGTGATGACAAAGTGACAGCAGAACAGACAGTTGAACTTGGTATACAGGCTTTAGATGGGCAATCAGGCCCTGCATTTGATAGTTTAGTTTTTGGTGGAGCAATGGCATTGTGGCATTGTGGTTTGGAACAGTCACAACAGCAGGCTGCTGTTTATATACGTCAAACAATTGAATCAGGTAAAGCGAAAGCTTATTTTGAAAGAGGTATGGGTTAATGGTTTTCCAACAAGAGTTGTCTTTCTCTACATCAGGTAGAAGTACAAATAACATCACCTCTCAAGTACAACAAATTATTACCCAATCAGGTATTCAGATTGGCACTTGTCATGTCTTTGTGCAGCACACTAGTGCATCACTGATGTTGTGTGAGAATGCCGACCCCGATGTCCAGCTCGACATGGAAACCTTTATGCAACATATTGTGCCTGATGGTGACTCAATGTTTTTGCATCAGGACGAAGGGCCTGATGATATGAGTGCCCATATCCGAACCGTTTTAACTAATCCCGATTTAACAGTGCCAGTAAACGATGGACGATGTGCTTTAGGGATTTGGCAAGGTATTTATCTCTGGGAACATCGTACTCATTCACATCAAAGGCGAGTAATTGTTACTGTACAAGGTGAGTAAGTGGTCTATGAAATGACTGAAAACTTAGCCTTAGCTACGAAACTTTCAGACAAGTTATTTGGACTAATATTAATGTATACTTAAATTGTTAGTTTCAGCTAGAGTAAAAGGATATTTATGTCATTATCAAAAACAAAAAAACGTAGTTATTTCCAAATATTAATTACATTTTGTCTGAGCTGTCAGACAGTTGTTTTATATGCTGAAGATGTTGAGAATATCTATCAGTATAAAAATAGTGAAGGTGTGACCGAATTTACTGATACGGTTAAAGAGAATCAACAACCGGTCAATGAAATAAAAATACCGAAGATGTCTGAGCAAGAAAAAGTCCAAGCTACTGAGAAACTAAAGCAAGTTGAACAAGAAAATAATGAGCTGAATCAACGCTTAGAGGCGCAGAAAGAACAAGATCTTCAAAATCAAAAAGATCGAGCACAGCAAAAGAAAGAACAGCAGCAGTCAGATGAACCAGAAGAAATTGAATATTATAATAATGGTTATGTCCGAGATAGAGACAGACTAAGACCTGTTGTACCCCGCCCAGTACAACCAGTCGCACCTGTACGACCAATCTCTCCAGGAAGACCAGGTTCCCGATAACGCATTACGATACGGTATTGCTCACCCTTACAAAAAGGTAATGGACCGTTTTGCTGTATAATGTGCGGCTTGAAAAATCAATCTAATCACACACAGACACTCTTATTAGCGGTCTGTATCTCGTTTCGTATAAAGGAAAATAAACATGTTGTTATCAGCTAAACATGATTGGCTGGGTAATATTCGTGGCGATATTCTTGCTGGGATTGTTGTTGCATTGGCTTTGGTGCCAGAAGCAATTGCCTTTTCTATCATTGCCGGCGTTGATCCTAAAGTTGGTTTGTATGCCTCATTTGCCATTGCCGTGATGATTGCAGTTGTTGGTGGGCGAGCAGGGATGATTTCTGCTGCTACTGCAGCCACAGCATTATTAATGGTGACCTTGGTCAAGGATCACGGGCTACAATATTTGTTGGCAGCCACTGTTGTTGCTGGGATCTTGCAAATTGTGGCGGGTTATCTCAATCTGCATAAGTTTATGAGTTTTATCTCGAAATCTGTCATGACAGGATTTTTGAATGCCTTGGCAATATTAATATTTATGGCTCAACTTCCTGAACTGACAAATGTAACTTGGCATGTTTATGCCTTAACTGCTATGGGTTTAGGAATCATCTATCTGTTCCCTTATGTACCTAAGATAGGCCAACTTCTACCATCACCATTGGTTAATATTATTGTGGTGACCTTGGTTGTCTATTATATGGGTATTGATGTGCGTACTATCGGTGACATGGGTGAATTGCCAGATACATTGCCAATCTTCTTATGGCCAGACGTACCCTTAAATCTTGAAACATTAAGCATTGTATTGCCGTATTCAATTTCGATTGCCATTGTCGGTTTACTTGAGTCATTAATGACTGCCAATGTGATTGATGAACTAACTGATACTGAAAGTGATAAAAAACGTGAATGTAAGGGCCAGGGTATTGCTAATATTGGTTCGGGATTAATTGGTGGCATGGCTGGTTGTGCAATGATTGGTCAGTCAATCATCAATGTAAAATCAGGTGGCCGTGGCCGACTATCTACCCTTGTGGCCGGAACATTCTTATTGATTCTAGTGGTTTTTCTAAATGATATCCTATCAATAGTACCCATGGCAGCATTGGTTGCTGTAATGATTATGGTTTCTATTGGTACCTTCAACTGGAATTCTCTTAAAGAGTTAAAAACTAATCCAACCAGTGCTTCGGCAGTTATGGTTGCAACAGTTATTGTGGTGGTGTGGACACATAATCTTGCCTTTGGTGTTTTCACTGGTATTTTGATTGGTTCATTATTTATGGCTCAACGTTTGAGCCAGTTTATGTATGTTGAATCTGCTTATGATGATGGGACTGATACCCGTACTTATCAAGTTGTGGGACAAGTCTTTTTCAATTCATCAGACAAATTTATTGGTTTTTTTGATTTTAAAGAAGCCGTTGATAAAATAGTCATTGATGTTCATCGTGCTCATTTCTGGGATATTACTGGTGTGGCAGCATTAGATAAGGTTGTGATTAAGTTGCGTCGAGAGGGTGCAGATGTCAGTATTATCGGCTTGAATGAAGCCAGTGAAACCTTACTTGATAAATTTGCTGTGCATGACAAGCCTGAAGAAATTGAAAAAATCATGGGGGGACATTAATAATGACTACTTCAACTAAATGCCTTCTCGCATGCATTGATGGTTCTGATCTTAGTAATGTGGTGATTGAACATGCTATTTGGCTTGCAAAAAACAGCCAATCTCCGGTTAAATTCCTACATACTATAGAGCATTCACATCGAACTGAAAACGCTCATCATGAAGGTACAATCACGCCTAATATGAAGGAACATTTACTCGATGAATTATCAGATGAAGAACGTTCTGAAAGTAAACAACTAATTGCTGAGGGCAAAGTGATTCTGAACAATGCCCAGAAAATGGCTGAGCAAGCTGGTTTAACAGATATTATAGCTAAACAACGTCATGGTACATTGCCAGAAACACTAGCTGATTTGGAAGATGAAATCGCAATGGTGGTTTTAGGCTCTAAAGGCGAAGATCATGATGGCAATAGAAAGGGCTTGGGTTCGCAGTTGGAAGGTGCAATAAGAGCGATCCATTCCCCTGTCTTCATCGTTAAAAGTACAGCCTTTTCAGAACCTAAAAAATTGATGTTTGCCTATAATGGTAGCCCAACATCTAAAATAGCGTTGGAATTCATCAAACGAGGTACTTTTTGTACCCAGTCTTTAGAAGTTCATGTGGTTAGCGTTCAAAAAAATCTTGCTGATGCTGAGCAGTTGATTGAAGAGGCCAAAGCAGTGCTGGCTGAAGGAAATATCAACATAACAACAAAAGCACTTACCGGTGACACGATTGATGAACTTACCGCCTATCAACAACAAAATAATATCGACACCACTGCAATGGGTGCATTTAGCCATGGTAAAGTTCATGGTTTAATCTTTGGTAGTTTTACTACCAGAATGTTGTTGGAATGTTCAACTAACTTTTTATTAATTCGTTAATACTGACCTCTGATATGATTGATCACTATAAACCACATAAATCTAATAATGAATATGAGTTTTCTGAAGAAAAAAGTAAATCTCAGGTTAAACGTGAATTACAGGCATTAAAAGATCTCGGCAAAGAATTATTGGCTTTACCAGTCAAGGATCTTGATCGATTAGACTTGTCAGAACGCTTGTATGAATCGCTTATAAAAGCAGATGGTATGACTCACGGGGCATTAAAAAGACAAATCGGTTTTATTGGTGGTTTGATGGTCCATGAAGATTATGAGTCTATTAAAGAAAAAATTGCCAAAATTACTCAAGCTCATAATGGTGAAGTAAAGGCTTTTCACCAGTTAGAACAGTGGCGTGACGAATTACTCGCTGATGATGATCAGGTTATGACTGTATTACGAAATCAGTTTGTAGATCTTGATATTCAACATATCAGACAGCTTGTTAGAAATGCTAATAAAGAATCTACTCAAAATAAACCACCAAAATCAGCCCGTTTGTTATTTAAATATTTACAAGGCTGTCAATCAGAGCAAGACTGAGTTCAGCAGTTGGATTAATTATTGTTTGGGTAGTTGAATAATGAATTTTGCCCCACCAAGATGACTTCTTTCTAATCTGATTTCACCCTGATAGGCATCAATAATATCACTTGCGATGGCTAATCCAAGACCATGGCCTTCAATCTGAGTATCCATACGTTTGCCACGTTTTATTATGTCATCCTGTGCCTGTGATGGAATGCCATTGCCATCATCTTCAATGTGAATGATGACATTCTTGTCTTTTGATTGAACAAAAACACTGACTTGTTTATTGCAATACTTATAAGCATTTTCCAATAGGTTCCCTAATAATTCATACATATCACCTTCATCTGCATGAATAAATATATCGTTATTAATTTCACATTGACGTTGTATATTCTTGGATTGATAAACTTTGTCGAGTGAAACCAGAATCTTATGGATAATTTCACCCAGTGAGATTGGGGCAAGTAAACTAGACTGGCCCTCAGTTGAAGCTCTTTGTAATTGATAGTCAACTAAAGCACTAATCCTGTCGAGTTGTTCTTGACTGGACTGTCTGAGTTCATTGATGTCTGAGCTGCTTTCAAGTTCTCCACGAAATACGGCTAATGGTGTTTTTAAACTATGAGCTAGATCCGCTAATGAATTTTTATAACGTTCGCGTCGTGATTCTTCATGACTTAATAAGGTATTAATGTTTTGGGTGAGCTGGTTTAACTCTTTCGGATAGTTTTGTGACAAACGATTTCGGTCACCACTTTCGATAGCATGTAAATCACTGGTAACATCGTGAAGTGGACGTAGTCCCCAGCGTAAGATCAGCCATTGTGCAATTAATAACATTAAGCCGGTACCACCGAGCCAATACCAGAGACTGCGTTGAAAATCAGCTTTTTGCTGGTCAATAGTATTAAGATCTTCGGCAATATTAATAGTATAGTTGAAGTCTTTACCCTGATCATTTTCCCAGACAATGCCATAA
>QNEY01000048.1 GCA_003645385.1 Gammaproteobacteria bacterium
ATAAGCTACTCCACATGCAATGTGACAAATATGTATGGAACATATTTGAACATCCGAAGGATGGCCCCGAAGGGGTGAGTATCAGGATGATACGAATAGAGTAGGTCACTGCCAGGCTTTAATGCAAAGAAATACCCAGTCCTCATAGAGCTTTGGGTATTTTTTTGTCTGTAGATTTGCAATGACTTGGCTCGAGCATGGCAACCCCTATGTGACCGGTTTTACTCCTGCAAAACCGGCATAAATTACATCCCTGTGTTCAATCAGAGTAGGCCCACAAATAATCACAAACCATTAAGTAACACTGACTCTTTACATTATCACTGCCAGATTCTTTTTGTGTATGGTTGTTTTATATCTATATTTAAACAACCAATCCCGCACTATAACCAGACGACCAAGCCCATTGAAAATTATAACCACCCAAGTGGCCGGTTACATCTAATACTTCACCAATAAAATACAAACCAGGCTGTTGTTTTGCTTCCATCGTCTTCGAACTAATACCATTGGTGTCAACACCGCCCAAGGTAACTTCAGCCGTGCGGTAGCCTTCAGTAGCAGAGGGTTTTAACTGCCAATTAGTAATGTTATTAGCAATATTTATTAATTGCTTATCACTAAACTGGGCTAATGGTATATCAGCAAGTTCTGGCCACCAAAGTGTTTGTAGCTCAATAACCAGAGCCTTGGCCATCTTTTTATTAAATAAGGTTCGTAATAATAGTTTGCCGTTCTTATGTTTACTATTGATGAGCCATTCAGAAACATTAAAGTTTGGTAACAAATTAACACTGACTGTATCACCTGGATGCCAATAATTAGATATCTGCAAAACTACAGGGCCACTGATCCCGCGGTGGGTAAACAATAGGTTTTCGGTAAATGTCTGTACCCTGCAGGTTAACTCAACCTCTATTGCTAAACCGGATAAACGTTCACACATTGCCTTAAGATTGTCAGAAAACATAAGGGGTACTAAGCCTGCTCGTCGCTCTGTAAGCGTTAAACTAAACTGTTTGGCAATATCATAGCCAACACCGCTGCCACCAAGAGAAGGGATTGATAATGCGCCCGTTGCGATCACTAACGAGTGACAAGTTAATTTCTGAGTTGTGTGATCATGAGTTATCTCGATTTGATAACGACTACGGCTATCTTCGTATTGATACTTGTCAGAATATCCTTTGATGTCGACAGCATCGACATTATTTATTTCACAATGAGTTTTTATTTCCGCGCCGGCTAAAGCACATTCATCTAATAACAAGGTCAAAATATCTTTTGCTGAATTTTTGCAGAATTGTTGGCTATGTTTACGCTCTTCAATTTCAATACCGTGGCTTTCAACCATAGCAATAAAATCCCATTGGCTATAACGTTTTAAAGCTGCCTTACAAAAATGTGGATTAGCCGAAATATAATTATCGGCCTCAACAAAGTGATTGGTAAAATTACATTTACCACCACCGGACATTAATATCTTTTTACCGACCTTATTCGCTTTTTCTAATACCAGAACACGGCGACCACGTAGTGCTGCAGTAAAGGCACAGAGTAAAACAGACGCACCTGCACCTAAAATGATGACATCGTAATTTGATGTTAGTACCACAATATCAATCCATAACAAGGGCAAAGATACTTTAATAACATGGGTAGAGAATAGAACTGTTTTTCAGAAAAATATCGTTTGTAATATGTGCTTTATGAAGCTAATAAGAGCTCTGCTACTATCAAACATATCAGCAATTTGATAGGTAATTATAAAAAAGATAGGATAAAAATATTCAGGTTTACTACGAGACCAATCCAAGACAGATTGAGATTTATTCACAATAAAATAATTTGAATTGCATACAGTCGTAATAGCTATTCCAATAAATGCACCAGCAATGATGTCAGTGGGGTAGTGTAGACCTAAATATATCCGTGGTAAGCATATGAATAAAGTTGTATAAATAAGAGCAAATATTCCTACTTTTTTAGATATGTAAAACATACCTGCAGATAATGCATAAAATAACACTGCATGATCACTAGGAAGTGAAGACCAACCTTCTAATAATGTGGGCTTCATGCTGTAGGGAAGAGTAAAGTCTATGTTGTCTTCGTGTATAGGGCGAAGTCTGAACGGAAGTGATTTTGCTAAAGCTCTTGCTACAATCATGGCGATAAAACTGCTAAATAATGTGGCAATCAAATGCAGTTGGATATATGGCTGATATTCATTAGTTTTAAACCACCCCCACCAAAAAATGGTGAGTAAAACGCCACCTTTAATTAAATGATTTCCAGAAATAAAACGTATCGTAGAATCTAGAGTCCATGAAAGTTGAGAAAATTGATTAAGAAAGTCAATTATTGTTGAATCAAAAGGATTCATTTCTAGTCCATGTTGAACTTAGATGTTGTAAATCTACACATGCACATTCTGTTTTGTACTTTGTTTACCTGGTTTATGCGTACTTTCAGGATCAGAAAGATATTCCAAAGCCCGAAGAATATTCTGTCGAGTAATTGTTCCCACTAATCTGTTATCCATTACAACGGGAAAGCGTTTGTAAGAACCTTTTAAGAAAAGCTCTGCCACGTCTATGATAGGAGTGTCGACATCAAGTGTATCAACAGTATTTGTCATAAATTCTGATACGCGTCCGGCTGCACCATCTTGTTGATATGCAGCATTGAGTGCAACTTGCATACAGTCTTTTTCAGATAAAAAGCCAATCATATTGCCATGCTCATCAATAACGGGAGCACCTGATATTCGAGACTCCAGCATTTTATGTATTGCTCGCAAGATATCCATATCTGGGGTAAACGTACATTTATTTACCGTCATATAATCTTTTACTTTCAATGATGCGAGCATAACTTATCTCCGTTAATCAGCTATTTGTTGTTCTCTATATCAGCTTTTCTTTTGGCACAGATTTCTTTCTCTTCAGTTGAACATGCCCCACCACAGCTACCAGCTAAGCCAACTTGATTTAAACCGCCACAACTACCTTTAATAGCCGGCCGGCCTAATAAGACACCAGCTGCCATAGCTATGATAGCGATAGCTATAATGATGAAGCTTGCTATAAAAGTAGACATTAACCGAAGTCATCCAAGAAAATATTATCACGCTCGACACCAAGATCTTCGAGCATATTAATGACAGCGGAGTTCATCATTGGTGGACCACACATATAATACTCACAGTCTTCAGGTGCAGGATGATCTTTCAATAGATTATCTCTCAAGACATTGTGAATAAAACCGGTATAACCAGTCCAATTGTCTTCTTTCATAGGATCAGACAAGGCAACATGCCATTGAAAGTTTTCATTCTCAGCTTGCAGGGTATCAAAGTCTTCTATATAGAACATTTCACGCTTACTTCTGGCTCCATACCAGAATGAAATCTTACGTTTGCTATTTAAACGACGAAGTTGATCAAAAATATGAGATCGCATTGGAGCCATGCCTGCACCACCGCCAATAAATACCATTTCTTTATCAGTATCTTTGGCAAAAAACTCACCAAATGGACCTGATATTGTGACCTTATCACCTGCTTTTAAGTCAAAGATGAAAGAGGACATTTGGCCAGGGGGAATATCATCACCAGCACCAGGAGGAGGCGATGCGATACGCACATTCAGCATGATAATACCTTCTTCCTGAGGGTAATTTGCCATTGAGTAGGCTCGCACTACATTATGTTTGACTGTTGAGGTATAACGCCACATATCAAAGCGATCCCAGTCCTCACGATATTCATCACCAATTTCAAAGTTTTTGTATTCAGCGATATGGGCTGGGCATTCTATTTGAATAAACCCACCAGCTTGGAAATTTACATTTTCTCCAGAGGGTAGTTCTAGAATCAGTTCCTTGATAAAGGTAGCTACATTACCATTAGAGCGAACAGTGCATTCCCATTTTTTAACACCAAATACTTCTTTAGGCACTTGGATTTTCATATCTTGTTTGACGGCTACTTGGCAAGAAAGACGGTCCCCTTCTGCGGCCTCTCGCTTGGTGATGTGTGATAGTTCTGTTGGTAAAATTGAACCGCCACCTTCAAATACTTTAACTTTACATTGACCACAGGTGCCACCACCACCACAGGCTGATGACACAAATAACTCTGCATCAGCTAAAGCGTTTAATAATTTACCACCAGCTGCTGTATTAACAGTCTTTTCATCATTAATATTAATGGCAATATCGCCGGTAGAGACAAGCTTGGATCTCGCGCCAAGGATCAAAAAGACTAGCGCCATGATAATCACTGTAAATAGCACGATGCCGAGTAGAATTTCCATTACAATTGAATCCCTGAGAATGCCATAAACCCAAGCGCCATTAGTCCAGCAGTGATAAATGTAATACCAAGACCTTGTAAACCATCAGGTACGTCAGAATATTTAAGTTTTTCACGAATACCAGCAATTGCTGTGATAGCCAGTGCCCAACCCAAACCACTACCAACACCATATACAGCACTTTCAGCAAGGTTATAGTCACGCTCAACCATAAATAAGGTACCACCTAAAATGGCACAGTTAACGGTAATCAAGGGTAAGAAAATTCCAAGAGCGTTATACAGTGCAGGTGTAAACTTATCCATGGCCATTTCAAGAATTTGAACCATAGCTGCAATCACACCGATATAACTGATTAAGCCCAGAAAGCTTAAATCTACATCAGGCATACCTGCCCATGCTAATGCACCATCCTTCAACAGGAATTGATAGATTAGATTGTTCGCTGGTACGGTAATTATTTGCACTAGGATAACGGCAATCCCTAGCCCTAATGCAGTCTCTATTTTTTTAGAAACAGCAAGGAAAGTACACATACCCAAGAAAAAGGACAGGGCAAGATTCTCTATAAAAATGGAACGGATAAAGAGACTTAAATAGTGCTCCATTTATAAAACCTCCGTCCGATGTACCTGGTGGATTTGATAATCTGCAGGTTCAACTTGTTCTTTCTTGAGGCTTCGAATCAGCCAAATTAGTAAGCCGATCACAAAAAATGCACTTGGAGGTAATAGCATTAAGCCGTTAGGAATATACCAACCACCTTCATTGGCTACAGGGATAATTTGATGCCCAAACAACTTGCCAGCACCTAGAAGTTCACGGAAAAAGCCAACAACCATCAAGATCAAACTATAACCAAGACCATTGCCGATACCATCAAGGAAGCTCATCACAGGCGGATTCTTCATTGCATACGCTTCTGCACGACCTAATACGATACAGTTAGTAATAATCAAGCCAACAAAAACCGATAACTGCTTACTTGCCTCATAAGCGTAAGCTTTAAGAAGCTGGTCAACAATGATAACTAATGACGCAATAATGGTCATTTGTACAATGATACGGATACTTGAAGGGATATGGTTTCTTATTGAACTGATAATAGCGCTGGAAAATGCCGTTACCGTTGTCAGAGCAATACTCATGATCAGTGCTGCCATCATATTAGTTGTAACAGCAAGAGCAGAACACACACCTAAAACTTGTAGTGTGATCGGGTTATTATCAACGAGCGGGTCGAATACCGTAGATTTTATTTCGCTTGCCATTGTTATTTCTCCACCTCAGCACGCATTTTCTTCAAATAGGGGCCAAAACCATGCTTGCCTAGCCAATAATTCACCAAGTTTGATACGCCACGGCTAGTTAAAGTGGCGCCTGACAGACCATCAATCTGATGTTCTGCACCTGCAACTTTAAAGTCAACATGACCACGAATGACTTCGATTTTTAATTCACCCTTGTCATTAAAGGCTTTTTTACCTTGCCATTGTTTGCGCCATTTAGGGTTGTCTACTTCACCACCTAAGCCTGGCGTTTCTGCATGAGCATAGAATTGAAGACCACCGACTGTATTGAAGTCAGCTTCAAATGAGATGAATCCATACAAGGTAGACCAAAGTCCATACCCATGAATGGGTAGTACAATTTGTTTGGCTTTATCGCCATCTTTTAATAGATAAACGGTTGCAAATTTGGCACGTCGACCTATGCCTGCAATATCTTGATCTGCAGGTAACTCAATACTTTGAGTAGGATCGGCTGCTGCTTTACGTTGGTCATAAGTTGCTGGGTCGATATCAGCATAATCACCTGTTGCAAGATCAACTACTTTGATTTCGAATTGCTCAAATAAAGTATCAACATCAGCATCTTCGGTTAACAATCCTGTTACGGCTAAGATGTTTTTCTTAATATCTGCAGCTTTATTGGCTTGTTGTTGAGGTTTGAATATGACTGCAGAAGTTGACACTAATATTGAGCAGACCAGACAAAGTAGAGCTGCAACAATAATTGTTTTTTTAGGGTTGTCATTCGGCAAGCTGAGTAAGTTGCCAAGGAAACCTTGGTTTTTATTATTTTCAGTCATAAGGTCAGCTTCGCTTTAATCTACGTTTAACATTTGCTTGCACGACAAAATAATCAATTAATGGTGCAAAGATGTTGGCAAATAGAATGGCTAACATAATGCCTTCAGGGAAGGCAGGGTTAATGACTCGTATTAAAACGGTCATAAAGCCGATCAAAATACCGTAAATCCAACGGCCTTTATCTGTCATCGCTGCGGATACCGGATCTGTTGCCATAAAAATCATGCCAAAGGCAAAGCCGCCGAGTGTTAAATGCCAATACCATGGTAAGGCAAACATCGGGTTAGTATCACTGCCCATCCAATTGAATAATAGGCTGGTTGCAACCATGCCCAAAAATACGCCAAAAATAATGCGGTAGGAGGCAACACGAGTGTAAAGTAGGAATGCGGCACCAAATAAACATGCTAATGCTGATGTTTCACCGATTGAACCTGGCATTGCTCCTAGAAAGGTTTGAGTCCAAGTGAAGCCAGCGTTGGTAATTGCTTCTAGGCCTCCTGCAGCACCTAATGCTAATGGTGTCGCACCACTGAAACCATCAATTGCAGTCCAGACTGCATCGCCTGACATTTGTGCTGGGTAGGCAAAATATAAAAATGCCCGACCTGTTAATGCTGGGTTTAAGAAGTTTTTACCGGTACCACCAAAGACTTCTTTACCTAAAACAACACCAAAAATAATACCTAAAGCAACCTGCCATAAAGGGGTGGATGCAGGCATTATTAATGTATACAACATGGACGTAACTAAGAAACCTTCGTTTACTTCATGGTTTCGTACCGCGGCAAATAATACTTCAAATGCACCGCCAGCAATCAGTGTGGTCAGATAGATGGGTAAGAAATAAAGCAGACCATGAAACATGCTTGCAAAAATGCTGTTTGGATCAAAGCCAATACCTAAATAACTTAAGATCGAGCCTCTCCAGCCATCTAAGCCAGTCATACCTAAGTCAACCATGGCACTATTAGCTTGATAACCGGTATTCCATAACATCATCAAGATGACAGGGAATGTCGAAATTACGACATAGGTCATCAGACGTTTTAGATCGATACCATCACGAACATGTGGCGAACCACGAGTTGTATCTGCCGGGGAGTATAGGAATGTGTCTATCATTTCAAAGACAGCGAAATACTTCTCGTAAGGGCCGCCCTTTTGAAATGAAGGTTCTATCCGGTCAAGGAAACGTCGCAACCGCGCCATGATTATCCTTCTTTTTCTATTTGAATGAGGTTGGTTCGTAGCATGGGACCATAGTCAAATTTTCCTGAACATACGAAAGAGCACAGCGCTAGATCTTCTTCATCGAGCTCAAGACAACCCAGTGCTTGAGCGGCATCAGTATCTTTAACGACCAGTGCCCGTAATAGCTGGGTTGGTAAAATGTCTAAAGGCATTACCTTTTCAAAGGTACCGACAGGCACCATGGCACGAGGACTACCATTTTGTGAGGTAGTTAAGTCATAACTCTTTTTGCCCAGTAATTTGGAAATAAATACATTGAGGGCAGAGAATTTATTATGACCACCAGGTTTGATCCAGCCAAAGAATTCCCGCTCATCACTGTCAGCAATCACGGAAATTTGAGAATGGAATCGGCCAAGGTATGCTGCCCAGTTGGTAGCAGTATGACCATGTAGAACGGAACCAGAAATAATACGAGATTGTACATGTTGGGTTTCATCACGTACTAAATCTTCAGTATTTGCACCTAGACGGGTACGTAATAAACGTGGGTTATACACTAATGGTCCGGCTAACGAGATAATACGTTCTACCCATAAATGACCAGTAGTAAACAATTTACCGAGAGCAATCACATCCTGATAGTTAATCTGCCATACGGTTTTGTTGGCACTAACTGGATCAAGCAAATGAATATGAGTACTTGCCAAGCCAGCTGGATGTGGCCCAGAGAAAGTATGTGTTTCAATATTTGTTGCAACAGTACCTGTTATAGCAGCGTCTTCTGACTGGCAAACAAATACTTTGCCATCAGTGAGACGGCTTAACACAGTCAGACCATTACTGTAGTCATCAACATATTCGCTAATAATAACCGTTGGATCTGCAGCTAATGGGTTAGTCTCTATTGCGGTGACAAAAATTGAATGGGGGCTTGTGTTAGGACTTGGTGACTTACCATAAGGGCGAGTACGTAGCGCTGTCCATAAACCAGAATTCAATAAATTATTTTTTACATCATCACGACTTAATTCAACCAGTTGTGACTGTTGATAGCTTGCGAAAGTAATTTCATCATCGCCTTTGAGTTCGATAATGACTGATTGTAAAACACGTTTAGCACCACGATTGATTGCCTTGATTGTGCCTGCACCTGGGGCAGTAAATTGTACCTCTGGATTTTTCTTGTCAGAAAATAAAACTTGGCCAAGTTTTACTTGCTGACCTTCTTCAACCAGCATAGTTGGTTTCATACCGGCATAGTCATTGCCAATTATGGCGACAGTACTAACTGAGTTAGCATCACCAATAACTTGTACGGGTTTTCCTGCGATGGGCAAGTCAAGCCCTTTTTGTATAGAAAAATGCATAGATGCTTGGGCAGAGACAGTTGAATCTGTCTTCGTTCCGAACTCCTTTTATCCAAGATGTCGCTAGTATAAATAGTGTTAGTTATTAAGGGAAGATTTTTGCGACTAAAATTTATATGTTTTCATTGCAGTGAAGCATTGCTATTCCCTATAAATTGAGGCTAAAATCACATCTGGACTATTAATTAAAAATCGATAAGGAAAAACTATGAGCACATCAGCTTTCAAAACTATGAGTATTATATTCATCGCCAGCAGCTTTATGGTGTTGGTTGGATGTACATCTTCTGAAGAAAAAGCCTATAACAGCCAGACTGATCTGAATGAACGCAAGATGGAAATTGCAGATGATTACGAAAAATGTATTAAGGAAAGCACTACGGAAGAAGAGCAGTCGAGGTGTAAAGCATTGCTCGAAGGTGCTAAAGCATTGCAATAACGTCAAAGTGACTTAATCTGGAATTACAGTTTCCCTAAAATAATAAGAGAGGCTGTAATTCTAGAGATATTCAGCCATGACGATGGAATAATG
>QNEY01000049.1 GCA_003645385.1 Gammaproteobacteria bacterium
CAAATCACGTGGGATGTGGTTGTGGTTGCGTACCATACTGAATCCAGTACGGAGTGGGTGGTTAAATAGGTCTTCAATCGTTGGTATGCTCAGTTCTTCCATCCAAGCCCTAAAGTTACCACCAATGAATACGTGATCATCCTGCACTTCAAAGTACAAGAACTTTGAATCATAGGAACCACGGATAGCGTCAAGGGTATTTTTGGGGAACTTAAAACTCTCATTTGAACGGATGACAAGGTTCGAGTGTTCAATGACTGACAGGTGCCCACGCTTAATGATGTTGCCTACGAACTTGGCACCACTACCCTCAACAATTTTATCCTCAGAACGGTAACAGGTACGCCCTGCACGCTCAATCCAAAGGATAGCCTCATCCATGTCAGTGGGGCACATACCCCATATTTCTGTTTTTGGTGTAACAATTTTCATATCCTAACTCCCTTGAATAACCAGCGTAGCCGTTGCATGAATGTACTTTCTTTCATTTGTTCGGCTGCTGTTCTGTAATAAGTTAATTTAGCGTGTGCCTCACGTAGCCTGCCTTCCAGTCTACCATTGGTATCTTCCTGCTCATGTATCTGTTTACGCAGGTTCTCCATGATGCCATAGCCAAGGTTTAATATCTTTTCTGCTTCACCTGTGATACCCACGGTAACGTCAATTTCTTCTCTGGCATCACGCCACCGCCACCGCATACCATGTATGAGTTCACTGAATACCTCTGCTTCTACAGGGGCTTCACCATCACAAGGCCATACCATCTGGTCGAACCCTGCTGTGTGCAGTATCTCATGAGGGTCACGGTCAACTGTAATTGTTTCTACTTTCGTTATAATTATCATAATAAAAAAGCCCCACCGTGAGGCAGGGCTTCCAGGATTGTGGTTAATTACTTAACTGCTGTTGGTACGTTTTTCTTCACAGCAATGTCAAGGTTGAGTGCTTTCAGGCTGTTAATATTCATCATCTGTAATTGACGAACCATTTCAGCATCATAACCAGAACCAGCAGACTCACCACCGTTACCACCAGCAATGTACGTAGTAGGTACTGCTCGTTGAGCCAATGCGTTCATAGCATCTGCGTTCATTGTGACAATAGCTTTCAGTTTCTTATCAAGGGCACCATCAGCTTGCATCACGAGACGCTTACGTTCAGCCTCACCTTCACCAAGCAAGATTTGTTCCTGCTTAATTTCAACTGCCCTGAGCTTCATTTCTTTGGCTTCAAGTTTTGACTGAGCAGCTACGGCAACTTTCTGTGATGCTTTGATGGTGGCAACTTCTTTCAGCTTTTCAGCCTCAACAGTGGCAGTCTCTTTCAAGATTTTCGCAGCATATTGGGCTATCATCACATTTGCTTTTCCTGTTTCTTCAGCAGTGATGGTATCCTGTTTAGCTTTTTCGGCATCAGCTTTTGCAGTAATGATTGCCATGTTAGCAGCACGCTTCTTTGCAATCTGATCATTAGTTTTCTTCTCAAACCCAGGATTGTTTAACTGAAAACCAGACACAGTGATACCATATTTCTTTAAGTCTGATGCATAGTGTAATTCTTGACCATCATCACCAAACTTTTGTACTGGAACTTCCTTGCGTACTGTCTTACCAGTTACTTCATCCTTAACTGAAATGATTTCAACCCGTGTGTGGAACAATCCACTGCTCAACTGGCTACGAGCCATTTGAGTAAAGATAGAACGCTTTGAGTCATACCCTTCTTCAGATGTCATGAGTCCAGCAGTTTGATTGACAGCTTCATCAGTTACAGACTTCAGAATTTTACTGGCTATACCTTGCATACTACGTGTTTCTTTGTACAGCAACAGCATGGTAGGTTCATCAGAAGGGAGGTTAAACCGCACCTTACCAAAAATAGTACCCATACCACCATCACGGTACCGCACTGGGATACCAGTGTAATCAAGTGTGGCTCCTGAGGGGTTGGTGTCAGCATCAAAATCGTAAGTGATAACATCATTGATTTCTGTACTGGAACCAAACCATTCAAAGTACACTCCAGGACTAAACTTCACAAACAGTGTACCATTAGGCCACTGTACAACAGTCCGCTGACCAGCATCATTGATACCAATGGCAAACGGTATGGTACACACAGCAATGAACAGGAAAAACAGTGGAATACCTGCCCTGAATATTAACCGTTTAATTTTCGCAGCTTTTTCAGCCAGTACAGCCTTTCTTTCATTCTGCTCATCTTCATAGTAACCCATTAATCATTCCCCAATTTTGTTAATTTCATCTTCGAAAGCATCATTCTGTGCCCTACGCACCGATGTTTCCGCTGTTACATCAAGGGTATCTGCTCGCAGATTTTCATCTGCAAGTTCCTCCTTGCCTGCTGTGAGGTCTTTGAGTTTTTTAACCCGCACTGTTTCTTTGCCACGGAATATCTTTAACTCTTGCCATACAATAAAGGCACCGACCAACACAACTATAATAAAACCTAATTTCCACATGGTGTACCCCTTAAATTTTAGGAATAATCACACGTACTTCGTCAGGGCGTTTGTGATCACCCCAAGGAGCCCCTTTGATGTGCCGTGCCCAGTTGATAATATCGTGATAGCTTACACGGTTGGATGTGATAGCGTATATACTTGGATCACTGGTGCGGTTAAATTCCCACGGCTGATCCTCCAGCACTTGAGCTTTGTGCATAATGGATGCGTGCACAAAAGCGACCATAGAATTTGTGTAGCACATAATTGCCACAGGGTTCACACGACTCACATGTTTGGTTACCTCTTTAGGGCACACAGCATCAATGTGAGGTACTTTAAAATCCCAGTTACGGCATGGTACTGTATCTTCCATTTTCTCTACTTCCTTATTAAGTTGTTTGACTTCCTCATCTGTGAGTTTAATAACAAACCCACCAAGTGAGTATCGCAGAGCATCCAGTTGATGCTGTAGCATTTGTTCCTCAACAGGTGACCGCATAGGGATGACACCACCATGGGCAAACCGCCTGTTGTTATGGCGAACAAATGATTCATCCCTGCTGGTTGGTGTGTCTATCCCCATAAGATTTTCATGCTTTGGGTAGGGATTGCGTCCCATGATACTTTCCATGTGCTCCGCAGCACCTTTGGCAAAGGCCATTGCTATTGCCTTGGAACCCTGTCCCTTAGATTGATTTGATGCCATGTTTCTTCATCCTCGCTAATTGTTTTCTGCAAAGCTGACGTTCAGGCATGGTGCCTATCTTCGCAAGTATTGTTCTTCGTTTACGTACAGGTTTTAATACGGCATCAGAATCAGACCACCCAAGACCTTTCCTAGCTGAAACAGTCCCCAGCCTATTACCCATCTTCCTATCCCAGTTTTTGTATGTAAGAGTTTCTCCGTCTATGGTTATATATCTACACCTAGAAGTATTATTATCTTGTTCTGGGCGTAGTGCCCATTTACAATTAGCAGCATAGTACCCCTCATCATTATTTTTACGTTCTATAGAATATTTAGAAGAAGGCCTCCTACCCATGTCTTTTATAAATACGTCAAATACCTCCCATGACGTGCACACCTGTATACCACGCCCACCATAATTTTTATAATATGGGTTTTTGTGATTTGAGCACCTATCTTTCATTGCCGCCCATACACGATATTCTGGCACACTGGACATACCGTGAGTAATACAACCTGTGAATTTCATACACCCACATGATTTGGTATTCCCGCCCAAATCATTTAATTTCACATATGTTGTGTTACCACAAGAACAAGTACATTCCCACACATGGCTTCCATAGGGGGTGACCCCTACACGTTGCACAGCAGTTAGTTCACCAAAGACTTGCCCAGTTAAGTCTTTGGGTTTCCTTCGCACTACTTTGGGCGGTATATATGGTAAAATTTGCATGGTTCCTCCTTTATTATAAGTGCTTGTACCATACATTACTACAAGCACATAAACAAAGCAACAAACTTATACACTTTTCACCCCGTCACGCTTCATTATTTTTAACATTTTGAGGGCTAGTCTTCTCTCGGGCATTGTACCTATTTTAGATATGACGGTGCGGCTCTTAAACAAGCTGACGAACTTGTTCTTTTTATAATCACCATTCAGTTGAGCTTCACGCTCAAAATCTTCAAAGGATACGTTGCCTTCTTCGTCAGGGTGTAGATTTCCATGTTCAGTTGGTGCTTCCATAGCTTTTCCTATACGTTTGAGTTCTTGTTTATTATCACAGGAACAGGGTCTACCCTCATGACAAGGCCAAGAGGGTTTTGGTGGGTCAACTATATTAACTCTGTGTGCCATCATTGGCACTCTTGCAGTTCAGGGTACAGCTTAACCATGGCAACTATGTCACCATCCCTGTTTGCTATCTTGGCTTCGTGCACCAAAGGTTCAAGGAAGGCTAAACCAAACTGTCCAGCAGGACCAATCTCTTTGTATGCCACAATTAATTCTTCACAGCGTTCGATTTCTTTAGGGAACGCTTCACCTAGTGATTCACTCATTATTCAGGTACCTCCATCCAGTATGTTGGTGGTACAGTAAACTCATCTGATACTGCATCGTTTTGTACTGTAACCCATTGTTGTGTATCTGACCTATACTTAGCCTTAATCACGTATGGCTCTTTGGAAGCCATACCAGCGTCCCCTTTAATCAAAACAAACCTGTCACTAGGCACGTTCAATGCAGGGTCACCCATCACAACTATAGGCATCCAATAGCTGTCTGGTGGGTCAATGGTCTCAGCGTACTTAATGAGATGCAAGGCTGCTTCATTCCAAGACTCATGTGTTCCTAACGCACCAGCTTGCGTTTCATCCCAAGATGTGAACAGGTGTGTTTCAGAGTCATAGGTGATAAAGTTACCGACCCACTCAGGCATCCTACCTTGCACCTCTATGTTAAATGCTTTTTCATTCCTCATTTACCAAGTACCTCTCTTTTATGACGCAACACCCCTTTGCGTATAGCTTTCATTTCATTTTTGTGTTTTTTGGTATGCTTATAGTACAGATGAAACCATACCTTACTGTTTACCAGCCATATAGGGAGAAGCATTTTATGTTGCATCAGTTTCCTTTTTAGGTTTTCTTTTTATGCCAAGTACCCTGCCTAATATCTCAATGGTGAGCTCTGCCTTAACATCAATAAAATCAACAGTTACTTCTTCTACATCTTCCCTTTTCTTTATAGTGTCAATGGCTTCATCATACATGGCACGCACAGCAGTTTCTTCTATCATTGCACCCTAACCCCATATTTATTGTAGAGTATTTTCCAACAGAGGGCTTCAGCATTTTCTGGTGGCAGTTCATTACAGGTTTCTTCATAATGTTCCATGAACTCAGCATAACCTGCCTCCACACCAAGTTTGTATCCTTCCTTAAACCCTTTCATATTTATATGGGCATAGGTAGCTTGCACGGCCACAGATAAAAAGAAACCTATTAATAGTGTCTTGACTACTAATTCTATTCTCATAACCACATCCTCAGTTTGTCAGCAATGATAGGGTGAGGGCTGGCATCCTCATTGGTGCAATGTATCTCACCACCGTTGAAGAAGAAGCCGCAGCTATCACAATTTTTTAGGTATATCACTCATAAAAGTCTCCAAACTCCTGCATCACCCCGCAGTTGGGGCAGTGTATTCCATCAGGACATATTTCAAATAGGGTATTACCACAGTTACATTCCCATGTAAGGCAGTCACGTTGTATAGCACCTTTGAATATCCCTTTAAACGTTCCACAAGACTCGCACTCAAGCCAATAAGTACCCACTGGACTTACCGCAATCCAAGTATTTCCACAGTGCATACATTGTGCCTCCCCCGAAATGTGAGGGGTGTTTCTATTTATATCAAATATATTGGTCATTACGTATCAACCTCTTACAAATTGGTATGCTGGACTACTAGAATCACACCCTGCCCAGTCTACACACTGCTCACCAGCTAATCTGTGGCAAACAGCTTCATTAAAACTTTTAAACATTCCAATATGTTTATATGCTTTATTTATTTTTATTCTGACATGCCATTTCCCTCTCGCTTTATTCCATGTAACCCCTTTCACGCCAGATGTGTTATTAATTGGGTTACCAGTGTTCCTTGCATTACATTGATTAGAAGCTTCACGTAAGTTACTCCACCAATTATGGTGACGTATACGGTCTTTATGATCTACCTTACCTTCAGGTATGTACCCTTTCATATATAGGAAAGCTAGTCTATGTGCCCTGTGCCGAACGCCTTGTATGCCTATGAGAACATAGCCACTATCATTTATCCCGCCAGCAGCAGCACCAACTGTTACCTTTTTAGCTGTTTGCACCAACCACACAAAAATCCCTGTTTCTTCATCGTAATGCAGGAGTTTTCGTAATTTTTGTTGTGTTAGCTCACCCACCTTGCACCAATCCCATGGCCTGAGCCACTGCTATAATACAGTCTTCACAGATATGAGGACCATCTAACTGGCGGTGGAGTCTGTTTGACCACTCTACTTTGTTCACGTTATCAGTGGAAAGGCACCATCCTACTTTAGCAGGGTTGGTTCCATTTGCAATTAACTGATTGGAACAAAAATCACACCTGAATTCTGTTTTAGAGGCCATAGAAATCCCTCACGCAACGGTTGACTTCGTAATGAGTGCTTTCTTCAGTGTCACCCCTAACCCCATAGTCAACATCTTGGATCACAATTTGCTGTTCAGATTTATGTTCATTATGTTCAGTGGGTGATTCAAACTCTCTGCGTAAGTGGATGATAACGCCTCCATTGTCACGGATAAATTGGGCTTCATTTTCAAACCGTACATCATCTATGACAATGTTTTTGTGAGAGTACTTGGATAACGACTGCCCCATACGCCACAGCCAAAAGTCAGGGGCAATCATTTCACGGGCGTATTCTGTGCCAAACTTCTGCATCATAATACGGGGTGTGATCCCAGGAAGTCCAGGAATTTCCTTTTCCTTATAATCAATATCGTAAAACCACTTACGGTCAAGCCCTGTCATTTTGATCAGAGCAGCCTTTAATGGGTGGGCAAATGATAGTATCTGAAAAGCATCACCTAGCCACATAACACGGGCTATTGTAGACTTGCCAGAACCTGCCGTACCTGCTAAACCCACCAGCATACTTGGTTCTGCGTAAGCACTTGGACAATCAACCATGGATCTTTTCCTTTATCATTTGTAATTTTACTTCTGTTTCCGCTTCAGTGTATCCACGGTCTTCTTGCCTTTGTAAAAAGGCAACCCAGTGTTCTTCAGCAAAGTCAATCATCTCATCAACTAAGGCACACTCATCATTTGTCAGTTCCATTGGTATTAAACCCCGATTTTTGTTTGCGTTCGTTTTGGAATGTGTCATACTTAATGGTCACATCCCCATACTTTGACCGATAGTGGTCAGCTATATGACGCACAAATGCATAATGCATTGAACCTAATTGCTGTGCAAGATCAAACACTGTTGTTTTCACGAGTGGGTCAAGGAAGTAGCCAAGCCTGAACTCCTGGTGTGACCTTTCTGCATCTTGGTACCACCCGTACACATTGAGTTTATGGAATTCTACACGAGCATCAATACCAGCAACCATATCTAGGGTGCGGTTCTTGATATTATATTTTTGCACATCCATTTCATACGGTTCTTCAACGTATTCCATACGCATACTGGCATGTTTCAGTTTATCTTTCAAGTGGGCGATCTCTTCCAGTGCTTTTGCAAGCCTCATTTCCAACAGTACTTCACGTACTGACACATCTTCATTGCTCATTAGTCACCTATGATTTGACAAATATAACAGCGTTCCCTTCCTGGGTCATCCTCATTCTGCCATACGTGATCATCTTTTAATTGCGTTTCTTCCAAGTCCTCATTGAATAATGCACAGGCATCATACTGTAAGAATGGGCAATCTCTCCCACATTCATTGGGATAATCCCTGTGGGTGCCTATCTTTATGTACAAGCGTACTTTTTTGCTGTCACTCATCGTCATCCACCTCAATTTGAGGCTGTCCCATGGTGGTCATCTCAAGGTTGCCAGCTTTGATATGCTCAATTCCAGCATTGATCAAGGTGGTAACCATAGCAGACTCTACTTCAGCTTTAGCTTCCGATACAGCCGTCTCAAGTTTTTCATGCTGACATTTTCGCAAGTATCCAAGGTTGCTTTCGAGGTCTTGGTGGATGAAATATACGGCCTCTTTGATTTCCTTTTTATCTGCGGCCTTGACAGCACCTTTGAGTCGTTCATCAATAGTATCCTTTAACTTATCAACTCTCGCAGCAAGTTCAGAATACTTCTTGGCAAGGTCATCTTTTAATTCATCAATGGTGTCATGGTCAGGTGGCTGTTCGATAGACTCACCATTTAACCATGCTAATGTACACGGAGAACCACTGGTATTCATTTGCGTGAGCATACTTGTAAACTGAGCAGGGGACAACAGTATTTCAATTATTTGTTGTTTTGGAAAGTAGTGCTCCCAGTACTTATTACGGCTACGCTCTGCTTTGCTTATCTTCATGCTTATGACATTACCGTGCTTGATTTTTGAACCAAACAAAGTACAGCCCCCACCACGCCCACCCCACGTCTGCCTTGTGAGCGATACCATACCATAGGATTCATGCCTATCCCGCTCATCATCCCGTCGGGTACCATGAGGGTCTTTGGTACGTAACTCTTTAACTGTTTTCCTACGCCTCTTCATGGCATCTCACACATAGTTCATCTTTAATTGCTGGTATCCCACAGCTTTTACATCGGTAGGCAGCACCATGAGCATCTTTCATGTGGCTTTTTAATTGGCGTTTCGTTTTAAAACTTTTATCACAATCAGGACATTCAAACTCTTTTACTTTATGCCAACTCATTAAGTCTCCTAAGTACGTTTATTAAATGTTATGGTATATATACCATTAACTGTTTTTGGTGTCAACCCTTTTTACTGTGCTGATACCTTTTGACTTGGTAACCTTATAGACGGTCTCTGATTCAGCCACCATTTCAGGTATATGCGAAACAAAAACCAGTTGAAAGTCGAAGTCTTCACAGACTTTTCGTATAAATTGTGAGGCTTCAGGGATTCTGTCACGGTCAATAAACTTTAATGGCTCATCTGCAATAAGAATGTTGTTATGTTCTGACAGAATGATGTACGTGATCCTAAGCAAAAGGGCAATAAAATCAGCAAGACCACCGCCACTATCATCAAGCACAGAAAACTGTTCACCATCAGAGTCTTCAAGTAGGATATCAGCTTCGACATTGTTACGCCTCTCAACAAAGTTTACAACAAATTTCAACTGGGCATCAGGGAACACTATGGCAATGCCCTCAGTAATGATGTCCCCAAGTTTTGAACTTAGATTTTCGTACATCAATGC
>QNEY01000050.1 GCA_003645385.1 Gammaproteobacteria bacterium
ATAAGGGATAGAGATGAATAAAACTAAAATATGGGTTGCTACTCTTTTGCATGTTGCATTAGGTGTTTTTATTATCGTTGCAATTTGGCCGGCATTAAAAAGTGGTAGTGATGGATACAGTGGTGCGGTTCCAGTTGCTCCCAAAGTAGCGGTAATAGAAGAAGTCGTTGAGCCTGAAGAAGAAATTGTTGTAGAGTCCGTTGTAATGGATTCTGAAAATGTAGCGACGGATACGAAAATGGAAAAAGAGAATGAAAATGAAGAAGGACTTTATAGTGTTGTCGACGGCAATAAATTAGATGCGAATAGTTATGCAGGCTTTAAGCTGTATCGTAACTGGTGTGCTCGTTGCCATGGCACTTATGGCCAAGGCATGGTGGGGCCTAATTTAGCTGATAGCTTGAACGTGATCAGTGAAAAAGAGTTTTTTAATGTCGTAGAAAATGGAAAATCAGGCACAATTGGCAGTATGCCTGCCTGGAAAGCGAACCCAAAAGTTATGGCTGGACGTGATCAGTTATATGCATATTTGATGGCTCGTGCGGATGGTGCTATTGGTGTCGTTAAGCCTAAAAAACAGTAACAAAAGCTGTAAGCTTTGACTCGATACCCTCCTTGATTAAGGGGGGGGGTGTTTTTTGTAAGTATCACTGGTGATTCCATGTCAGAAAGAACATATATCAAAGGTAAAGATCGTGATTTGGAATCTACGATTACTACCATGCAGGAAAAACTAAAGTCTTTTGGTTTTGATATTGAACAAGCTTCGTGGCTTAATCCTGTTAGTAATGTTTATTCTGTGCATATTCGAGATAAAACATGCCCATTGATGTTTACCAACGGCAAAGGTAGTAGTGAGAAATCTTGCTTGGCAAGTGCTTTGGGTGAATATTTTGAACGTTTGAGTTGTAACTATTTCTTTGCAGACTTTTATCTTGGTGAGTATCACAGTAATAGTGAGTTTGTTCATTATCCCAATGAACGTTGGTTTGATGTCTCTAATGACAGTATGCCAGACGGTTTGATGGATGCATCTTTGTGGGCACATTTTGATCCGGATAATGAATTAACCCCGGCAAAGTTATTTGACACCAACTCAGGCATAGGTGAGCGAGGTATATGTGCTGTTCCATACCAGCGTTTACGTGATAGTCAGTTGGTTTATATTCCGATTAATATTATTGGTAATATTTTTGTTAGCAATGGCATGTCGGCAGGCAACACTAAAAACGAGGCACGTGTTCAGGCTCTATCGGAGGTATTTGAGCGTTATGTTAAAAATAAAATTATTGCCGAAGGGCTTTGTTTACCTGATGTGCCTGAAAATGTCTTAAATCGTTATCCGAAGATTCAACAAGCAATCCAAGAGCTTAAAGACCATGGTTATGCCCTCAAGATTGCAGATGCCTCATTAGGCGGCAAATATCCTGTGATGAGCGTGACCTTGATTAACCCTAAAGATGGTTCTGTTTTTGCCTCATTTGGTGCTCACCCGAGTTTTGAAGTAGCACTGGAGCGCACGGTAACTGAGTTATTGCAGGGACGAGGTTTGGACCAGCTTGACGTCTTTCATCCACCGATCTTCGATATGGATGAAGTAGCTTCCCCTCAAAATCTGGAAATGCACTTTATTGATTCCAGCGGTTATATCTCTAACGACTTTTTCCGGAAAATTCCAGATTATAAATTCCATGATTGGGAACATGACAGCAATACTGAAGATGAGTTTGAATATTTGAGCAAGCTTATCCATGAGCAGGGTTTTGATATCTATATTGCTGATTATCAGCATCTGGATGTGTATGCTTGTCGAATTTTGGTGCCTGGTATGTCTGATATTTATCCTGTAGATGAGCTAGTTTGGGAAAACAATAATGAAGGCGCCTTATTCCGAAGTGACTTTTTAACACTTAAAGAGGGTGATAATAAGCAGTGGCAGGATGTATTGGATCGTTTGGATGATGGCGGTTATAACGATCAGATCCCTGTTGCTCCATTTATAGGCTTGGCTCCTGATTTAGACACATTGTGGGCAGACATTCGTCTAGGTGAGATTAAAGCAATGCTGTGTTTGGCATTACAGAATGAGCAAGCGATAGATTGGATAGACTGGTGCTTAGCGCTTGATCAGGCTAAACAAGAAACGCTACAGTATTACCGTTGTTTAAAGGCTTTGCTGGAAATTAAATGGCATCATGAGCGTGAGTATGTTGATTATAAGCAGGGCTTGGTATTAATGTATGGTCAACAAAATGTCGAGGATGGGATTGCTATCGTTGAGGGCAACAAATTATTTCATAATTTGCATTGCCCGGGATTGAGTTTACAAGGCTTTGAGCGTCATAATCAGTTACTCGCTGGATATGAGAAACTTCAAGTAGCAAAAACAAATAACTGGAAGTAAAAATCGCACTGGTTATCGATGTGCAGACTCATGGAAATGATTCGATTAAATAACACTAACACCTTTGTAATAATTGCTGTATTCTCACACGCTTTCTTGCTGATGGCGACTGAACTTCCTAGCAAGATGGTGTGGAGCGGTAGTTCAGCTGGTTAGAATGCTGGCCTGTCACGCCGGAGGTCGCGGGTTCGAATCCCGTCCGCTCCGCCATTTCTTTTTAGGCTGACTCTTCTAGCCTTCTTTCAGTCTTTATAATGAACTAAAACCAGCTAGACTAATGATGGTAACTGCTAACGTGGTTGCGGCTAGTTTGTCCTGCTGGGTGTTATAGCCCCAATCAGCAAAAAATAACTCAATATCAGCTAAACGCTCATCACCAATCACGTTCTCTAATGTGGGCAGGCGATCTTCAACAAATAAAATAGTGTGTTTTGGATGAATGCTTAATAAGTCAGCCAAAATTTGTTGTTTGCTCAGCTTGCGATCTAAGCCGAAGATTTGTTCGGGGGGCAATGTTAGCTCGTTGGCATCAAGAATATGACTGACGAAGCGCTCTTGTTTGGTGGTGATGATATAGCACTGTTGTGGGTCAAGTTGCTGAAGTTTGCTTGAAATATTATCAAACAGTGGATTCATCTCGACCCATTCATCCAAGTTGCGATTTATCCAGTGATCTCTGGTTTCACCAAATAAAGCTTTCAACTGATCGATTTCAAGGTTTTCATGCTCAATAAGAGCATTGATAGAACCTGTAAAATCATTAAGTAGTTTTTCAGGAGTCAGACCTTCAAATAACAAGCGTATGATTAAAATAGCCTCATAACCGGTTTCCATAACAGGTCTAACTTGTCGGAATTGATCAATGATATTAGTTGGTGTGTCAGCTGGCATGTCCTGCCACAGTTGAGTAGCGACTTTCCAGCCGGTGATGCCAGTTTCTACTGCACTGTCACAGATAACACCATCAAAATCTAGAGCATAAAGTTTTTTCTTTGCCATCAGTTTTATAGTAGAGGGCAGTGTTTAGTGTAATCAACAGCCTCATTAGTAGTCCAGTCGCCTTTAGGTTTTTCTTTCATTTGGGCACACCACTGATCACTGCCAATTTCTGGTGTGCAGGCAATTAATGTTGCAGTAAAGAGCAATATTGAAGTGATTGTGGATAGTTGTTTAAGCGATATCATGGACGCTTCCTTAGTGATTAAAGTGGTTAAAATCTTACCAATTCTGGAATACAAGCTTGCCATTAAAGACGGTATGACTAACTTCATTATTAAATAGCCAACCTGAAAAAGGACTATTCTTGCCGGCACTTACAAACTGTTGTGGTTGACATTCATTATGTGCGTTTGGGTTAAAAATACAGATGTCAGCATTGCCGCCCACTTTTAGTTGACCAGTATCCAAGCCTAAAATCTCTGCTGGGTTACAGGTTAGATTAGCAATGGCTTGGTGTAAGGACAGTTCTTCATCATCAACGAGCTTCATCGTTAGCGGTAACAATGTTTCCAGACCAGAAATCCCGGGCAAGGTTTCAGCAAAAGGACCTAGTTTGGAATCATTATCTAGAGGTTGATGGTGGGAAGAGATTGCTGAGATGACGCCATCACGCAAGCCTTGTTGTAATTGTTCACGATCGCGAGTACTACGAAGTGGTGGCATAACATGACTAAGACTGTCGTAGTTGCCAATATCATGTTCACTAAGATGCAGGTGGTGGGCGCTTACATCTGCAGTAACAGCAAGGCCTTGCTGTTGTGCTTCGCGAATCATACTCACCGCTTTTGTAGTTGATAAATTATGAAAGTGTGCACTTACACCAGTTTGTTCTATTAGTAACAGATCTCGAGCAATAGCAATGGTTTCTGCTGCTTCTGGGATACCTCCGAGACCGAGTCGAGTGCTGACCATGCCCTCATGTATACAGCCTTGAGATTGTAACCAAGGATCGGAGGCATTAATAAATAGGGTTAAATCAAGTGTGGAGGCATATTCCATTGCTCGACGCTGAATAAGCGTATTGTTGATTGGATTTAAACCATTGCTGATGCCAACACATCCAGCCTCTTTTAATGCCACCATTTCGCTTAGCAGTTTGCCATCAAGCTGTTGTGTTAGAGCACCAATGGTATAAACCATTGCCCGACCAGCTTTTTTTGCACGATCTTCGATTAATTCAACTACAGCTGGTGTATCGATGACAGGATCGGTGTCAGGCGGAATACAAAGAGCAGTTATTCCACCTTTAATTGCAGCATGAGTTTCGCTGTTGATAGTTGCCGTGTGTTCTTGATCAGGCTCTCTTAGCCGTGCACTCAATTCAACAAGACCCGGACAGATAATTAAGCCACTAGCATCAATAGTTTTATCTGCTGTGAAATCGGGATCGTGCTCACTGATAGCTACAATCTTGTCATCGTTAATGTAAATATCGTGTTGAGCATCTAGCTGGCTAGCGGGATCAATGACTCGACCATTTGTTATGCGAAGCCTCATGTCATTGCCTCATACTGTTCTGGCTGTGAGCCTAAAGCCATCGACATCACGGCCATACGGACAGCAATGCCATGAGTGACCTGTTCCAGGATTACTGATTGAGGTCCGTCAGCAACAGTCGATGCTATCTCTACACCACGATTGATGGGGCCAGGGTGCATTACAATCGCATCGGGCTTGGCAAAGAGGAGTTTTTCTTCTGTCAGACCGTAGCTATGGAAAAATTCACGTGCACTGGGAAGCATGGCTCCTTCCATTCGTTCTAATTGTAGTCGTAGGGTGATGATTATATCGACACCTTCTAAGCCAGCTTCCATATCATGATAAACATGAACCCCTAAGGTCTGACAGTCAGCTGGCAATAAGGTTTTGGGAGCAATAACGCGAATTTCACCGACACCAAGTGTGGCTAGAGCTTGAATTTGCGAGCGAGCAACACGAGAATGCAAAATATCGCCAACAATAGCCACACACAGATCAGGAAAATGCTGTTTGTGGCGGCGGATAGTGAACATATCGAGCATTGCTTGAGTAGGGTGGGCATGGCAGCCATCACCAGCATTGATTACACTGACATGGGGGGCAACATGTTGTGCGATAAATTCAGCCGCACCACTTTCATTGTGGCGAACTACAAACATATCACTGTGCATGGCTTCCAGATTATGTAGCGTATCCAAAAGGCTTTCACCTTTTGATGTGGCTGAGGTACTGATATTAAGATTTATTACATCAGCTGAGAGACGTTTCGCTGCTATCTCAAAAGTTGTACGGGTGCGGGTACTATTTTCAAAGAACAAATTTACAATAGTTTTGCCGCGTAGTAATGGTACTTTTTTTACCTGTCTGCTGGATATGCTTGAGAACTGTTCTGCTCGATCCATTATTTCAGTCAATAATGGCTTTTTAAGACCTTCTATGGTCAGGAAATGACGCAACTGACCACTGTCGGTGAGTTGATTATTAGTCATCCAAACCTCCATTTGATTTGAGTTCTATTTGCAAGCCATCATCGTTGGTAAGTTTGATGTGCTGATCTTCCGTTAGATTGATTGATTGGCCAATTATATCAGCCTGAATGGGTAATTCACGACCAGTACGTTCAATGAGTGCTGCCAGAGTAACACTGGCCGGACGACCATAGTCAAAGATTTCATTAAGGGCTGCCCGGACAGTTCGACCACTGTGTAATACATCATCGACCAGTAATAAATGACGGTCATCAACACCGAAAGGTAGGTCTGAGGGTGTGACCTGAGGATGCATGCCAATACGAGTGAAGTCATCACGGTAGTAGGCGATATTCAAGGAGCCAAGTGGTGCGTCAAAAAAGTCTGCCCCCAAAATATTAGCTAACTCTTTGGCGATCCAGACTCCACCTGTATGAATGCCAATTAACAAGGGCTGTTTGTCGCCAAGCTGCTGTCGAATATTATCAGCCATGGATTCTAAAAGAGAGTGTATATCAGCAGGTGTAGAGGGAATAGTCATTGTTGATTCAACCATGATTGAAGAATAAGTTGTGCGGAAATACGATCAACATCTCCGCGGTTATTAGACTGCATTTTATTACGAATACCTAATTGGTTCAGCGCTTCATAGGTGCTTAAGCGTTCATCTTGCCATTCGACAGGAATTTGAAAGCGGCCATGTAGCCTGTTGCCAAATCGCCGAGACGCAGCGGTCATTTCTTGTTCACTGTCATCCATGTTAAGCGGTAAGCCCACAATCAGTAGTTGGGGCTGCCATTGATCCAATAGTGCTTCAATTTTGTCCCAATCAGGTATGCCATCACGTGCTTTGATTACCGTTAGAGGATTGGCCGTCTGAGTGAGTTCCTGACCTACTGCTACCCCAATATTTTTTAACCCAAAGTCAAAGCCAAGCAGTGTTCTTGCGCTATTCATGCGTGACCCACCATATCCGATATCAGGTTTATGTCGATACCTAATAATGTGGCAGCGGCTTGCCAACGCTGTTTGCTTGGAGTATGAAATAAAATATCGTCATTTGCGGCCACAGTTAACCAACTGTTGTCAGCGATTTCCTGTTCAAGTTGACCCGCACCCCAGCCAGCGTAACCTAACGCGACCAATGTGTGCTTAGGTCCTTCATCAGTACCGATAGTTTTTAAAATATCTGTAGAGGTTGTTAGAAAAATATGATCACTAATTTGTTTGCTTGAGTTCCAGTTGCCCGCAGAATCATGTAAAACTAAGCCCTGACTTTTCTGAACGGGACCACCAAATAATATGGGGGTGGTTTTGGGGGGGGCGCTATCACAATTGATATTAATGTGGGCTAGCAATTCATCGAGCATGATTTGAGTGGGCCGATTGATGATCAGCCCCATTGCTCCCTCATCATCATGTTCGCAGAGATAGATAACAGAGTGATAGAAGAAGGTGTCATTCAATGATGGCATCGCAATTAAAAAGTGATTTTTTAGTGATATTGCCATTCTTAATCTACATCAGAAGAAGTTAAAGCCAACCTGGAATAAACGCTCAACTTCGGTAATGTAACGTTTATTAATCAGAAACAATATAACGTGATCTTCTGCTTCGATCACAGTGTCATGATGGGTAATGATGACTTCTTCACCACGCACGATAGCACCAATGGTTGTGCCAGGTGGCAACTCAATTTCATCGATGCGACGACCTACAACCAGTGAAGAATTCTTATCGCCATGGGCGATGGCTTCTAATGCCTCTGCAGCACCACGACGCAATGAATGTACCGCGACAATATCACCACGTCTAATATGAGCTAATAGACTACCGATAGTTGCTTGCTGTGGAGATAATGCGATATCAATACTACTACTTTCAATCAGATCAACATAAGCAGCACGATTGATAATTGAGAGTACTTTGTGTGCTCCCAAACGCTTGGCAAGCATGGCTGATAATATATTTGCTTCATCATCATTGGTGAGCGCACAAAATAAATCGACTTTGTCGATATCTTCCTCGATTAGTAACTCTTCATTTGCAACATCACCGAATAACACAATAGTATCCGACAACTCTTCAGATAAGAATTCAGCACGCTGGGGGTTAGCTTCGATCAATTTTACTTGGTAGTCCTCTTCTAATGCTTTGGCTAGCCTTGCCCCAATCTGACCTCCTCCTGCTAACATAATACGTTTGTAGGGTTTGTCCAGACGACGTAATTCACCCATTACAGAAAGAATATCTTTACTGGCAGCAATGAAAAATACTTCATCATCAGCTTCGATAATTGTGTCAGCTTTTGGGATGATTGGGCTGCCATTTCTAAAAATAGCGGCTACCCGAGTATCCGTTTTTGGAATATGGTCCCGTAGTTCACGTAGAGGGCTACCTACTAATGGACCGCCATGAAATGCTTTTACTGCGACCAATTGCACTTTACCATCAGCAAAATCTAGAACTTGTAATGCGTTAGGGTGGTCAATAAGTCGCTCAATATAATCAGTCACAATTTGTTCTGGGCTGATCAGCATGTCAATGGCAATGGCATCACTGTTGAATAGCTCAGATCCTGTTAAGTATTCATTGCTGCGAATACGGGCGATCTTAGTGGGTGTATGATAAAGATAATGGCAGATTTGGCAGGCAACAATATTCGCTTCATCGCTATCTGTGACTGCTAGGACAAGATCTGCATCCTCAGCACCAGCACGGGCTAATACTGCAGGATAAGATGCATGACCTATAACTGTACGGATATCATAGTGATCTTGAAGTGCTTGTAACAATTCGCTATTGGTATCGACAACGGTGATATCATCATCTTCACGAGCGAGGGTCGCCGCAACTGATGAACCAACTTGGCCTGCTCCAAGAATAAGAATTTTCATAAAACCATCCTAAACCTGTTTGGCATCAATACCTAAAGATCGTAACTTGCGATAGAGATGGGTGCGCTCCATACCTGCTAATTTGGCAGCTTTTCCGACATTGCCTTCTGTCTGCTGTAATTTTTGTATTATATAAATGCGTTCAAATTGTTCTCGGGCCTCTCTAAGTGACAATTTGTAATCAATACTGTCACTTTTTCTGCGATCCTCTGGAGAGGGCTGTAGAGTTTGTTCAATTATAGCTTCATCAATTTCATCAGTTTCACTAAGTAGCAACAATCGTTGAATAACATTTTTCAGCTCAAGAACGTTGCCAGGCCATGAATAATTGCGGAGTCGATTTTGTGCTGCAACGGTAAAATGTCGATAAGGCAGTTGAGTTTGAGTAGTATGTTGATCGACAAAGTGGCGGACAAGTTCAGGGATGTCCTCAATATGTTCTCGTAACGGTGGTGTTGTCAGGGTAATACTGTTGAGCTGGTACAGTAATGCTTCTAGGAAACTACCATTATTGACTGCCTGTTCCAAAGAATGTTGACTGGCAAAGATAAGCTGGCAATTGCTGAGTTTATCACTATCTAACAAATGAGATAGTAGAGTCTGGTCATTTTCGTTTAAGAGTGCTACATCAGCAATATACAAGCAATTATTATTA
>QNEY01000051.1 GCA_003645385.1 Gammaproteobacteria bacterium
GGTAGATGTTAAAATGATTGATAAACGCTTAAATAAAATTAATTTATGGCTAAAACAAATATTTTATTCGACAGCTTTTCGAATTGAGCCTGCATCGAGTGATGCCAGTTTTCGCCGTTATTTTAGAGTAAGTATAGATAACGAAACATTAATTCTAATGGATGCCCCTCCAGCCCAAGAAGATACCAAGCCCTTCATCAAAATTGCCTCTTTCTTGTATCAACAGGGCATTAACGTCCCTAAAATTAACGCTAAAGATGTTGAGTCAGGATTTTTATTAATATCAGACTTTGGCAATAAATCCTATCTCGATGAGCTTAACGATCAATCTGCTGATAATTTGTATCACTGTGCAATAAATAGTTTGATTGATATTCAACTGTGCCCATCACAGGACATTAAACTGCCTTATTATGATCGTTCTTTATTACAGCGAGAAATGGATTTATTTCCACAGTGGTTTCTTGGCAAACATATAGATATGCCTACACCTGATTTTCTATCAAATACCTTTGATAAGCTAATTGATAGCGCACTCGAACAGCCACAAGTGATAGTTCATCGAGATTATCATTCACGAAACTTGATGCATACGACAAACAATACACCTGGCATTATTGATTTCCAGGATGCCGTTATTGGTCCAATTAGCTATGATCTTGTATCGCTACTACGTGACTGCTACATCGTGTGGCCTGATGACAAAATTGCTAACTGGATTTATTATTATTTTACAAAGGCTCAACAAAAAGGACTGCTCATTGATATATCAATTGAACAATTCACTCGCTGGTTTGATTTGATGGGACTCCAGCGTCACCTTAAAATATTAGGAATATTTGCAAGACTTAATTATCGTGACAATAAGCCTAACTACATGAAGGACTTGCCTTTAACTTTACATTACGTCCAAAAGATCAGTGCCAAATATCCAGAATTTTCTGAACTCAGTCACTTTCTCAAACAGCAACAAATAGTAGCAATATCATGAAAGCAATGATCCTCTCAGCTGGTCGTGGTGAACGTTTACGTCCTCTTACTGATCACACACCTAAACCTTTGTTAAAAGCTGGAAATCTACGCCTTATTGAACATACTATTCAGGCACTGGTCAAAGCTGGTTTCAATGATATTGTGATCAATTATGCCCATTTGGGAGAACAATTCCCTACATTACTTGGTGATGGCCAACAATACGGTGCCAAGATTAGTTATTCACCGGAACGAGAAGGTGGTCTGGAAACAGCTGGTGGTATCATCAAGGCTCTCCCACTTCTGGGCAATGAACCCTTTTTAATTGTAAATGGTGATATCTGGACAGACTATCCTTACAAGCAATTAACTCCATCAACTATAGCAACTGGTAGCTTGTGTCATCTAGTTCTAGTTACCAATCCGCAACATAATCCACAAGGTGACTTTGCACTCTCATCAGGACTGATATCACAAACAGGTAAAAATAAATATACCTATAGTGGTATTGGGATTTATCACCCAGATTTATTTTCCGGTTTTAAAGTTCAGCGACTACCACTTAAACCGTTAATAGTAGATGCAATAGTACATCAACAGGTTAGTGGCGAGCTTTATGAAGGAGAGTGGTCAGATATCGGTACAGTAGAACGTTTGCAACAGTTAAACGCCCAATTCAGTGATTAAGCTGAAAACAAAAACTCTAATAATGCTTTTTGAGCATGCAATCGATTTTCAGCTTCATCCCAAACTACACTTTGTTGACCATCCATAACCGCTGCAGAAACCTCTTCACCGCGATGAGCAGGCAAACAATGCATAAATAATGCATCACTACTTGCTAATGCCATTGCACTATCATCTACCTGAAAACCAGCAAACGCACGTTCACGTTTCTTCTGCTCTTCTTCTTGACCCATGCTGGCCCAAACATCGGTCACGATCAAATCAGTATCTTTTACTGCAGTTACCACATCATTGAACAATGAGATTTTTGCTTTAGAAGCTGAAACAATATCAGCGTCGGGCTCATAACCAACTGGAGTTGCGATATTCAAATCAAAACCAAAAAGTTCAGCGGCATTAATATAGGAATGACACATATTATTGCCATCACCAACCCAAACAACAGTTTTGCCTGCAATTGAACCTCGGTGTTCGAGATAGGTCTGCATATCTGCCAATAACTGGCATGGGTGGTAATCATCAGTCAATGCATTAATGACAGGCACAGATGAATATTGGGCAAAGCGTTCGACCATTTGATGTTCAAAAGTACGAATCATTACCAGATCAACCATACTGGAAATAACACGTGCAGAATCCTCTACTGGTTCGCCGCGTCCCAACTGTGTGTCATTTGGTGACAAAAATATTGAGCCACCACCAAATTGAATCATTGCAGACTCAAATGAAACTCGTGTTCGCGTTGATGATTTATCAAAGATCATCGCCAGCACTTTATTTTTCAGTGGCTGATAAATCTCACCTGCTTTATGCATGCGTTTCAGCTCAATTGCACGCTTTATTAATTGCTGTAATTCAGCTGAGGTGAAATCTTTTAAGGTTAGAAAATGTCTCATCACGCAACACTCTCAACAGCTTGAGAAGCAAGAAACTCAAGTACTAACTCACTAACTGTTGTTACAATTTGATTGGCTTCATCAGCATTGATTACTAAAGGTGGTAACAATCTAATCACTTTGTCAGCTGTCACATTAATCAACATACCCTTTTCTAATGCTTGTTGTACCAAGCCAACACAAGGTATTGTCAATTCAATTCCAAACATAAACCCAGATGACCTGATTGTCTTAACACCATCCTGACCTAGTAGTCCTTGTTCAAGTCCATCAACAATTTGTGTATTTAATGTATTGACGTTATCTAGTAAATTAGTTTTTTCAACTGTTTCCAAGACTGTTAATGCCACTTTACATGCTAGTGGATTACCACCAAATGTTGAACCGTGATTTCCAGCCTGTAAGATACCAACTGCAGGACCAGATACCAGACAGGCACCAATGGGCATGCCATTTCCTAAACCTTTGGCCAACATCATGACATCAGGCAAGATACCTTCACTATGTTGAAAGCCAAACCATTTACCAGTACGGCCAATGCCTGTTTGAACTTCATCCAACATCATTAATAATTTACGCTGATCGCACAGGCTCCTGACTCCAGCCAAATAATTAGCATCAGGTATCTTTATGCCACCCTCACCTTGTACCGGTTCCAACATGACTGCTACAGCTTCTGGCCAATGGCCAATTGCCATCCGTAAAGCATCCAGATCGTTATAAGGCACACGAACAAAACCAGGAACCAAAGGTTCAAAACCGGCATGAACTTTGGGATTGCCAGTAGCAGTTAACGTTGCCATAGTTCTACCGTGAAAACTGCCATCCATCACTATAATAACGGGTTTATCAATACCCTTTTCATGGCCATACTTGCGAGCAATTTTGATTGCGGCCTCGTTAGCTTCAGCACCTGAATTACAGAAAAAAACCTGTTCCATACCTGATAGTTCAGTTAACTTTTCTGCCAATTGGGTTTGTAAGGGAATGTGATAAATATTCGAGGTATGCATCAAAGTACCAGCTTGCTCACAAATGGCTTGTGTTACTGCTGGGTGACTATGACCTAAATTACACACAGCGATACCACTCAAGGCATCAAGATATTGTTTGCCTTGCGTATCTGTTAACCATGCGCCCTTACCTGCTACAAAAGCAACATCTAAACGACCATAAGTTGGCATGACTGAATCTGTCATGTTAATACTCCACCCAAACTGAAGCCTTTATAAATTCAAAAGGCCTGAAACGAAAAATGGCAGTTTCAAATGAAACTGCCATAAATCAAATAACGCGATATTTTATAACGATATGAGTCTATAAGCAAAACTGCTTATCTCACTCAATTATTTATCCCATAAAGTTTTTCTCTATCAGCTTAAAGCAAATTACCATGTGCAAAAGCTGTCATAGACAATAATAATGGTACTGACAGAAGAACGTTAGTACGTGATGCCATTGCCGCGGTTACTTTTGCTTTCGCAATTTCATCTGCCGTAGCTTCTACCATACCAAGAATTTTCTTCTGGTTTGGCCAAATAAGAACCCATACATTAAATAGCATAATTGTGCCAAACCATGAACCCACACCGATTATAGCCGCTTGTGGATTTGCAAAAGTAAAGGCGTTAACGATACCAACGCCTGTTGATTCTAATGCGCTCAAACCTGTTAACCATGTTAGAGCAGCTGACATCCGGAACCAAAGTAAAGCACGAGGTGCTACATATTTACCGATAGCTGCAGGACCAGGGCCACCTTCATCTGCCAATGCCTCGCCCATAGCAGGTACCTGCACAAAATTGAAGTAATATAGGAGACCAATCCATGTAATACCGACAATGACATGGAGCCAAACTGTTGCTTCTAACAAATTAAAGCCTCCCGCACTATTCCATCCAAATGCAGCGATTAAAATAGCCAGAATGAATCCTGATAGAATTGTTAACTTGATACTACCCAAAATATTCTTAATAAAACCCATATTTTTACTCCTATATATAAATGCTATTTTTGCGATCTAAAACCGATAAAATTGATCTAGATCAATTTTTAACAGGACAAGTTTATGCCAGAGCCTTTCTCAAAGCAATAGAGATCACACCAGAAAGCTCAAATCCATCCCCATGAGTATTGCATCTTCACGTCCCTGTTCAGCTGGATAATAATCTTTACGCACCGACATCTCATTAAAACCTGCTTGCGAATATAATTGCTGGGCGCGATCATTTGATCGACGTACTTCTAGAACAATCAGAACAGACGAAACACTGTTTGCAAATGCAATGACATGATCAAGAATTTTACGGCCAATACCCTGGCCCTGAAGACTAGGTTTCACACAAATATTTAATAAATGCGCTTCATCAACTACTTGTTGAACAATGGTGTAGCCAATCAATTCTTGTTGGTCGTTAATAAACACCCAAGCCCTATGACCTGCTTTCAAGCAATCTTTAAAATTTTTCATTGACCAAGGATGTTGGTTTGCCGCCTGTTCTATAGCTACTACTTCAGCAATATCATGCTGTTCCATTTCGCGTGACTTCATCACCTCTGTCCGAGTTGTTGATGAGTTAGCTTGGCTAACTGCAAATCTTGCCAGGCCAAAACCTTATTTTCGGGATTATTTAATAACTCTTCTAGCCCAAAACTGACTACAGTTGTCAGTTTCGAATTCAGTGTCTGATGTGTTTTTCCACGACAAGCATCTAATGTTGTTTTTTCATTCAGCAGTAGCTGTGCAGCCGTATTTCCAAAAGCCAGTATGATTTTTTGATCAGCAGATAAATGTTGCAGTTGTGGAAGTTGCTCATGAGTCACTATTGCAACAGTTTGTAGCGAAAGACCAATGATTGACAACATTGCTTGTAATAAGCGTTGGGCTTGCTCATTATAAGTTTGTTTGTCGATTAGGATCAGCCAATCACACTGTAATAACTGCTCATCAACCTCTGCTGTGCTTATTACATGATCTGTAGTAGTAACGAGTTCAGTGATCGTCTGTTGACGTAATTCCCAGACAGGAATCCCCATCTCAGCGAGTGCGGATAACTGTCCGGATTTTAAGTCCATTAAACTTGTGGATGTGCGCGATCAACAGGCACTAAGATTTTATTTAGTGCATTGATATAGGCTTTAGCTGATGCTATAACAATATCAGTATCAGCACCCTGCCCACTCACTATACGGCCACCCTTCTCAAGACGAACATTTACTTCACCTTGAGAGTCTGTACCGCTGGTAATATTGTTTACTGAATACAACTGTAGTTCGGTATTACTTTGAACAATATCTTCAATTGCTCTAAAAGCGGCATCTACTGGTCCACTACCTGCCATTTCAATTTGTTTTTCCTCATCATCAACAATCAATGTCACTAAAGCAACTGGTATTTCACCTGTTTCACTACACACTTTTAATGAAATTAAACGGACACGCTCATTTTCCAATGGAATGGTATCGCTGACTAAAGCCTGTAAGTCTTCATCGAACACTTCATGTTTTTTATCTGCCAACTCTTTGAACCGACGAAAAGCAATATTTAAATCTTTTTCAGATTCAAATTCGATGCCCAACTCTTCTAAACGGGTACGAAAAGCATTGCGACCTGAATGTTTACCCAATACCATACGATTAGTATTCCAACCGACATCTTCGGCACGCATAATTTCGTATGTCTCACGGCTTTTTAAAACACCATCCTGATGAATACCAGATTCATGTGCAAATGCATTGGCACCTACAATAGCCTTATTCGGTTGTACTACAAAGCCAGTAATACCAGATACCAAACGTGATGCTGCTAAGATTTGTGTTGTATCAATGTTCGTATCACAACTAAACATGTCTTGACGAGTACGTACAGCCATTACTAATTCTTCCAAAGCAGCGTTACCAGCACGTTCGCCTAAGCCATTAATAGTACATTCAACTTGAGGAGCACCATTTAATACCGCTGATAAAGAGTTAGCGACAGCTAATCCCAAATCATTGTGACAATGCACCGAGAAAATGGCTTTATCTGAATTGGGTATACGCTCTCTTAAATCGTAAATTAACTGACCAAATTGATGTGGCAAGTTATAACCGACGGTATCAGGAATATTTAATGTAGTTGCACCTGCGTCAATAACCGCTTCTAGAATACGACATAAAAAATCAGATTCACTACGACCAGCATCTTCTGGTGAAAATTCAACATCATCAGTATATCTGCGAGCTCGTTTTACCGCTTTTACCGCATTTTCAATAACCTGATCTGGTTCCATACGAAGTTTCATCTTCATATGAATAGGTGATGTTGCGATAAAAGTATGTATCCGTGAGGCATTAGCACCTTTTAAAGCTTCACCAGCACGGTCAATATCATTGTCTAATGCTCGGGCTAAACCACAAACACGACTCTCAGTTACGGTATTAGCAACTGCTTGAACTGATTCAAAATCACCAACACTGGCAATTGGAAAGCCGGCCTCGATAATGTCAACATGCATACGCTCTAACGATTTGGCAATACGCACTTTTTCATCCTTGGTCATTGATGCGCCAGGACTCTGCTCGCCATCTCTCAAGGTTGTATCAAAAATAATTAATTTATCACTCATTTTTCCTGCTCCATTTACGCAGACTTTTAATATATATAGCTAAGAATTTATCAGTTTAAATACTGACAAGGAACTAGGGTTCCTTTATGTGCTAGCATCTGTATGCCCTAAGGCAGTCGTAGCAGGAGTGATGAATAAAACGTTGATGAGACAAAGCAAAACCACTCTAAATAGGCAGTTATAGAAAAAAACTTTGCTCGTTCAATATTCATAATATGTAATTTTAGGCTGAAATGTCCTTGTTGCCAAGTTTCTTATTTATCTTGTTGTCGTTCAGCACGATGTTGACGAATTTGGATTAAGGTCAAAACCGGCCCTGACAATGCATATATCATAAAGCCACCAAATAACACTAATGGTGGATCGCTAGCAATAAGTGCAAATACCAACACTAGGATTAACATCACAACAAAAGGTACCTTGCCATGCAGGTCCAGCTCTTTAAAACTGTAATAACGCACCGTACTAACCATTAAAATACCGCAAGCAAATGTAAGTGGCAGAGCAATAGTTGTCATCATTGATGGATCAACGCCATTGCTCGTGCCAGCCCATACCCAACCTGCTAAACAAGCTGCTGCTGCAGGACTCGGCAAGCCCTGAAAATAACGTTTATCTTCAACACCAATCTGAGTATTAAAACGTGCCAAGCGTAATGCGCCACAGGCAGCATAAATAAAAGCAACCATCCAGCCAAATTTACCCGTACCTATCAATGACCACTGATAAATAACCAGTGCAGGCGCTAAACCAAATGACACCATATCTGCCAAGCTGTCATATTCTGCACCAAAGGCACTTTGGGTATTAGTCATACGAGCAATGCGGCCATCAAGACCATCCATTATCATCGCAACAAATATAGCAATAGCCGCTGATTCAAAATCACCACGGATTGCAGCTACAATCGCATAAAAACCTGCAAACAAACCAGCCGTGGTAAATAAATTAGGTAATAAGTAGATACCACGACTTTGTTTCTTCTTTTTATCCATAATCTAAAACCTTACTTGCGGATTAATCATCATAGCAGAAACAAAATGGGGACTGATATTTTCACACCAGTCCCCACCTATTTAGTCTATATTTAACGATATAGCGTGTTTAGATTTTAATTCAGAACAAGGCATTTTTGCACGGAGAATGGGCGCATATATTAAATATGTAACCATTCGAGTACAAAAATAACGCAGGTCTGAATTAAAAGATGAATGCGCTGTACGTTAAATTAGTTTTTGTCTTTATCAACAATCTTCTGAATCCAAGGCATCATCTCACGCAATTTGGCACCTGTTTTTTCAATTGGATGCTCTGCATTGATGTGACGCATTGATGTCATTTCCGGGTAACCACTTTGACCTTCAAGGATAAATTGTTTTGCGTATTTACCTTCTTGAATATTTTTCAATGCTTCACGCATTGCCCAACGACTTTCTTCATTAATGATTTTAGGGCCAGTAACATACTCACCGTATTCAGCATTGTTAGAAATTGAGTAGTTCATGTTAGCGATGCCGCCTTCATACATAAGATCTACAATTAATTTCAATTCATGCAAACATTCAAAATATGCCATTTCTGGAGCGTAACCGGCTTCAGTTAATGTTTCGAAACCTGCTTTTACTAATTCAACAGCACCACCACATAAAACCGCTTGCTCACCGAATAAGTCAGTTTCACATTCATCACGGAATGTTGTTTCGATAATACCTGTGCGACCACCACCTACGCCTGAAGCATAAGATAATGCGATTTGTTTTGCATTCCCTGAAGCATCTTGCTCAATAGCAATTAAATCAGGGATACCACCGCCTTTAACAAATTCACTACGCACTGTATGGCCAGGTGCTTTGGGTGCAATCATGATTACATCTAAATCAGCACGAGGTTGTACTTGTTTGTAAATAATTGAGAAACCGTGAGCAAAGGCCAACACAGCACCTTTTTTCAAGTTTGGTTCAATCTCATCACGGTACAATTCTTTTTGAAACTCATCAGGAGTCAGAATCATAACTAAGTCAGCATCTGAAACAGCAGATGGAGTGTCTTTAACTGTTAATCCATGTGCTTCTGCTTTAGCAATTGAAGATGAACCGGCACGTAATGCAACAGTTACATCAACACCTGAATCTTTTAAGTTGCACGCATGTGCATGACCTTGTGAACCATAACCTACGATTGTAACTTTCATACCTTTGATGATAGATAGATCACAATCTTTATCGTAATAAAC
>QNEY01000052.1 GCA_003645385.1 Gammaproteobacteria bacterium
ATCTTGACCGTGTTGGTTCAGGCAAAAATCTTCCTGATGATATTAACGTTATCATCGAAATCCCATCTCATTCAGACCCAGTAAAATACGAAGTTGATAAGGAAACAGGTGCACTGTTTGTTGATCGATTTATGAATACAGCTATGTTCTATCCATGTAACTATGGCTATGTACCGCACACATTATCAGATGATGGTGACCCAGTTGATGTGCTAGTTATGAGCCCATATGCTTTGATCAGTGGTTCTGTTGTTCAGTGTCGTCCGGTGGGAATGTTGAAAATGACGGATGAAGCTGGTGAGGATGCCAAAGTAGTCGCAGTGCCCCACGATAAAATGTATGACCATGTGGAAGATATCACTGACATTTCACCGCGTAAACTGGAAAAATTGGCTCACTTCTTTGAACACTACAAAGATCTTGAAAAAAATAAATGGGTCAAAGTGGAAGGCTGGGTTGGTATTGAAGAAGCAAAAGCAGAAATTATGGACAGTGTAGATCGTTTCAATGCTGCACCTGAAAAACCACATTTCTAAATTTTAATACAACATTCTTTGTCGGCGAGCTGATTTTAATGATCAGACTCGCCGAACTTTTTTCTGCAACAGGTGAATTATGACAACTTTGGTATTGCAAGGTGCTGGACTGACAACGCATTCTAGTGAACAAATTGCTGAAAAATTACAGGCTGATAAGCAAGATTTTATGGGGTTTAGTCTGGTTAACACAGATGTGGAAGTAGAGGCATTAGATATTCTTCGCGATGACTACACATTTGATATCAATGTATTACCAGAGGATTTTATTCCATCTGGAACTCGATTGTTGGTTATGGATATGGATTCAACGCTGATCAATATTGAATGTGTTGATGAGATTGCAGACTTTGTAAATGTAAAGCCTCAGGTTGCGGCGATAACGGAATCAGCCATGCGTGGTGAGATTGATTTTGAAACTTCATTACGCCAACGTGTGTCTTTATTAAAAGGTCTGGAAGTTAGTGCATTGACACGTGTTTATGAGGATCGGTTACAACTTAACTCAGGTGCTGAAGTGATGTTAAAACGACTTCAACAACAAGGTATCAAAATAGCACTTGTTTCAGGTGGTTTTACTTTTTTCACAGAGCGGTTAAAACTGCGTCTCGGTTTGGATTACACGATGGCCAATGTATTAGGTGAAGATAATGGTCGATTAACTGGTGAAGTAGAGGGTGATGTCTGTGGGGCACAAGCTAAAGCTGATTTTCTTTTAGCTCATTGTGACAAACTGAATATCTCACCATCGCAAGTGGTTGCGATGGGTGATGGCGCCAATGATTTGATGATGATGAATGAAGCTGGCTTGAGTGTGGCTTATCACGCCAAGCCAAAAGTTCAGAAACAAGCAAAGACGAGATTAAATTATTGTGGGCTTGAAGGGGTATTAGGATTGTTACAACTTGAATTTAACTAAAATAAGCTTGAAAATTATAACAATCACCCTCACCTTGAAGGGTTAGAAATAATTATATTTAAAAGAGGTTTTTAAGATGGATGTAATGGAACATATTAAACAGTCAATTGAATCAAATCCGGTTATCCTGTTCATGAAGGGAACCCCGGAATTTCCACAATGTGGATTTTCAAGTCGATCTTCACAAGCATTGGCTGCATGTGGTGCAGAGTTTGCTTATATAAATGTATTGGCAGAGCCAGAAGTACGTGAAAATTTACATCGCTATGCAGATTGGCCTACATTTCCACAGCTATATGTAAATGGCGAATTAATTGGCGGTTGTGATATCGTTATTGAAATGTATGAAAGTGGTGATTTACAAACATTAGTTGAACAAGCGAGTAAATAACAACAATGAGTGATGAACACGATCATGATTGGCACGGTGATAATCAGTTAGCTATTTCACCGGTTAAGCCAGAGTTGCAACGTCCTCCCAAGTATCGGGTGCTGATGCTCAATGATGACTACACACCAATGGATTTTGTAATTGAAGTTTTAGAAGGCCTATTTAGCATGGAGCGTGAGAATGCGACACGTACTATGTTACAAGTTCATACTGAAGGGCTGGCACCTTGTGGCATTTTTACTTTTGAAATTGCTGAGGCCAAGGTTGAGCAAGCAAATAGCTATGCACAACAGCATGGTCATCCTTTGCAATGTACGATGGAAGAAGAATAAGTTACAACGCCAATATGTCAGATAGAGAGGCAGGAAAATGCTAAGTAAAGAGCTTGAACAAACCTTAAGCCAGGCATTTAGTTATGCTCGTAAACGCTCCCATGAATTCTTAACGGTAGAACATTTAATGTTGGCCCTGTTGGAAAATGGTCAAGCGTTAGCAGTATTACAATCTTGTGATGTGAATATAGTTACTCTGAGGCAAGAGTTGAGTGATTTTCTCGCTGATAACTTAGCGACATTACCAGAAGATAGTGAGCGTGAAACTCAACCAACTTTAGCTTTCCAGCGCATTTTACAACGTGCAGTAATGCATGTTCAGTCTTCTGGTGGCAACGAAGTGACCGGTGCTAATGTATTAGTTTCAATTTTCTCTGAGCAACAATCACAAGCAGTATATTTACTACAAAAACAAGATGTTACGCGTCTTGACGTGGTAAACTCTATCAGTCATAGCAATGCTGATGAGGCTATTGAATTAAAGTCGGAGGATGATACTGACAAGGAAGAAGCGGCACAAGATAGTAAAAACCCGCTTACTTTGTATGCAAGTAATCTCAATGCTTTGGCAGAAGAGGGCAAAATTGATCCTCTTATTGGTCGTAACCATGAAGTCGAGCGTACATTGCAGATCCTATGTCGTCGCCGAAAAAACAATCCTCTATTTGTTGGCGAGGCAGGTGTTGGTAAAACAGCACTTGCAGAAGGCCTTGCAAGGCGTATTGTATTAGGAGAGGTGCCTGAGATACTAGGAACAGCTGTTATATATTCTCTAGATATGGGGGCGTTAGTTGCTGGCACTAAGTATCGAGGTGATTTTGAAAAGCGCTTGAAAGCCTTGTTGCGTGAAATTAAAAAGCAAGACAATGCGGTTTTATTTATTGATGAAATTCACACATTGATTGGTGCTGGCTCTGCTGGAAATAGTGCAATGGATGCAGCTAATTTACTTAAGCCTTTGTTGGCTAGTGGTGAGTTGAAATGTATTGGCTCAACTACTTTCAAGGAATATCGTGGCATATTTGAGCATGACCATGCATTAACACGTCGATTCCAAAAAATTGATGTACCTGAACCTTCTGTCGAAGAAACGATACAAATATTGAAAGGACTAAAACCAGGATTAGAAAAACATCACGAGGTTCGCTATACCAATGCGGCACTTGAGCAAGCAGCTGAACTTGCTGACCGCCATATTAATGATCGATTTTTACCCGATAAGGCAATAGACGTATTAGATGAAGTAGGTGCCGCACAACGTATTTTGCCCAAATCAAAACGCAAAAAAATGATCGGTGTCACAGACGTGCAAAATATTGTTGCTAAGATTGCTCGTATTCCTGCCAAAACAATCAACAATGCCGACAAAGATAATTTGCGAAGCCTGGAAAGTAACCTGAAGCACGTTATATTTGGTCAAGATAAAGCTATTTCAGCTCTGTCAGCTGCGATCAAAATGGCACGATCAGGTCTAGGTCATCCAGAACGTCCAACAGGTTCATTTCTTTTTTCTGGCCCGACAGGGGTAGGGAAAACAGAAGTGACTCGTCAGCTTGCCCATAATCTAGGCGTTGAATTGATTCGGTTTGATATGTCTGAATATATGGAAAGTCATACTGTTTCACGCTTGATTGGTGCACCTCCGGGTTATGTTGGATATGATCAGGGTGGCTTGTTGACTGAAGCTGTGACCAAACAACCACATGCTGTGTTATTGCTTGATGAAATAGAAAAGGCGCATCCAGATGTGTTTAACCTATTGTTACAAGTCATGGATCATGGAACCTTAACTGATAATAATGGCCGTAAAGCTGATTTCCGTCATGTGATATTAGTTATGACCAGCAATGCTGGTGCCCAGGAAATGGGCAGATCATCGATGGGCTTTACAGAACAAGATCACCAAACTGATGGAATGGAAGTTATCAAACGGGCATTTACGCCGGAGTTTCGTAATAGATTGGATGGCATTATTCAATTTAAATCATTGTCATCGGAAGCAGTTTTACGTGTTGCCGATAAATCCGTACTTGAACTGGAAATGTTATTGCAAGACAAAAATGTCACTTTGGAAATTGATAATGATGCTCGTCAATGGCTGGCGGATCATGGTTATGATGTACAAATGGGAGCACGACCAATGGCTCGCCTGGTTCAAGAGAAGATCAAACGTCCACTTGCTGATGAGCTATTGTTTGGCAAGTTAAGCGATGGAGGCCATGTTCGAGTGGTACTTAAAGAGGGTGAGTTGGCACTTGATTTCGTATCTGAAAAAGAATCTGTTTAACGTCTTAAAATTATCATGATAGTGCCTACTACCGTGTTGATATAGATATAGTGATAGATAAGAATTCACTAATTTGAAATAAGTTATGCACCAATTAACTGTGCTTGTAAATCTATTCTCAAGGAAGTGGTTCTAACTAGTTGATAAATAAAACATGCTTTATAAGTTTATGATTTATAAGGATAATATTGAGGTGGTTAAAAAGTGACCATTTTGAGTTGAGTGCTTAATTATGAGGGGCTTAGCGTTCTTCTAAAGAGTTAATCACAGAGTTATCCACAGATAATGTGGGTAACTATTACAGATTTATGACAGCCAAGTTCGAGCTAAATAAAAACTATAATTCAATACCTTTTTGAGCTTGAATTCCGGTACGAAACGCGTGTTTTACATCTTCAATTCTGCTCACTGTATCTGCAGCCTCAATAACAATATCGGAGGCACCACGACCAGTAATAATGACATGCTGCATTACAGGTCTGTTTGCAATATCAGTCAGTACTGTTTTGGTATCAAGATATTTCATCTTTAACACGATATTCAATTCATCGAGTAATACAAGGCTAATACTTGGGTCCTGTAAGAATTTTTTACAAATTTTCCACCCAGCTTCGGCTGAAGCAATATCTTGTTCCAGATTTTGAGTATCCCAAGTAAAGCCATCACCGGTAACATGATATTCAACGTTATCAGGGAAACGGCGGAAGAAGGTTTCTTCACCTGTACTCGATGCTCCCTTAATAAATTGCACAATACCCACACGCATATCGTGGCCTAAGGCTCGAGCAACCATGCCAAATCCTGATGAACTCTTGCCTTTGCCATTTCCAGTAATAACTAGTAACAGGCCTTTATCTTGTTTGGCTTGCTGAATACTCTGATCTACAGCAGATTTTTGGCGTTTCATTCGTTGTTGGTGGCGTTCTTTTTTATCAGATTTTATATTCATAATAAATAGATAGTGATGGGATAAAAATCACAATAACAAATAAAGCATAAAAAAGGCGGATAAATGATTTTATCCGCCTTTACTACTGATATGGTGTAAATATTTTCTAGATTAAACTACAAATAAGCATTAGCGATTAGTTAGTTCAAATCCCATATAACCAGCTAAACCTAATGCTTGGAATCCATATGCGGGTTCGTAGTCTTTATTCCCAACATTATCAATACGGCCAAATATCCGTGTTGTTTTACTTAATTGGTAATTAGCAGCAAGATTGATCACACTATAACCTCCGCGCTTTACTCTTGTACCAGAACCATCGATATCATATCGGCTACCAGTATGTAAAAGACTAGTAGATAAAATCATCTTATCTGTCACTTGGAGAACAGCATCTATACTTGCTTTGTGTTTTGGTCTACGCAAAAGTTCATCATCATTTTCATCTTCTGTACGGGTAAATGTATAGTTCATATTTATATCTAAATTTGAGGTTGCTGCAACAGTTAAGTAACTTTCCACACCGTGAATATCTACTTCATCATGATTGATGGTAGTACTATCAAATGTTGGTAAGAACACTGTTGTAATTAAATCCTCAATATCACTTTGGTAGTAGGTCAGGTTTCCCTGGATCCTTTCGTTCCATAAAGATTGATGTACAGCTATTTCCCAGCCCTCACTGGTTTCAGCTTTTAGATTTGAATTTCCTCTGAATTCACTACCAAAATTATTAGGAGTGTGGCCATATAACTGGAATAAAGAAGGTGCTTTGAAACCAGTTCCATACGCCCCTGTTAATCGTGTTGATTCATTTAGCTGATAACTGGTGGTTGCTTGATATGTAACCTCAGAGTTGTAATCATCTGGGTTATCATAACGTACACCTAAAGTAGCAAATAATTGGTCAGTAATTGCTATTTGATCTTGAACATATCCGGAGTTGGTTTGTCTATCAGCATTTGTCTGTTGAGTGATGATAAAACCACCAAAATCAGTGAAACCACTAGAATCCATATTTTCATCTTCATATTCAAGACCAACAGTTATAAGATGATTGTCTAACAAATAAAGATCATTTTGTAGACTGATTCTATCCTTATCGCCCTCAAAGTTAGTACGTTCAAGTGTATCAAAGGGGTTTTGACGATCATTATGATTTTTTCTGTCGATATCTGTTCGGGTTAATAATAGTGTTGGCAACCAACGGCTATCAGCATAATTGCCTTTAAATTCGGCTCCTAGATAGAGTTGATCGCTATCATTGGTAGCATCAGGGTCTTCTTTTGTATTACCACTAAAATCAAACCCACCATCGATATCTGTTTCTGTTTCGATATAGCGAGCAGTCAGTGTTGCTTCAAACTGTGCAGAGGGGTGCCAACCTAGTTTTGCTGAGAACACTTTATTGTCATAACCGTCATCCTCTATCGTACTACCGAGTGCTAGCCTTTTTTCTGTAGCGATACTCTCACCATCAGTTTTGAGAAAACCTGCAGTTGCTGAATAATTTATGTCGCCAGTTGAACCGGATAATGCCAAAGTTTCATGATGGGTAGCATTTGCACCAACCTCAAGCTTACCTCTAGCTTTTAGTTCTCCATTGCCTGAAAGTGTTCTAATTTGAATAACACCACCGATTGCATCTGCACCATAGAGAACACTTTGTAGCCCGCGAACTATTTCTATACTTTCAATATCCTCAAGAAGAAAATGGCCAAAATCAAAAGCGCCATTGGGGGAGCTGGGATCATTCATTTCTATACCATCAACCAGCACCAATACATGGTCAGAATTAGTACCGCGCATGAAAACAGATGTTTGAGTACCTTTCACACCAGTTTGTACTATGTGTAATCCTGGAACATCTTGTAAGGCATCAGTTAGGGTTTGAAATTGCCTCCGTTCAATTTCATCGGCAGAGATCACAGTGATTGAACTACCAAGCCGATTGATATCTGTTGGTGTTCGTGTGGCTGTAACAACCATTGTATCCAGTTCAGTTGGAGCTGCATGAACCAGTGTTGAGACTATGGGAAGTGATAAAAGGGGTAGAGCGAGTAGTCGAAAAGACATTGTAGTGCACCTAGGGTTAATGCTGGATACCCACCCGGGATCAAGCGCTAAAATATAACCATGTGCAGAGGCATAAAGCTCATCAAATGCCCTATATTACCCGCCGCAATATGGTTGTGAAATGCAATAGGCCGGTCTCCGGACTTACGAGTGAACAATGTCTATTTAAGACTGCCTTCCCATGAAAAACACAGTGGCTGCTTTGATCTGAACTCGATTACCGTTGCGGGGGCAGTGTTGGAATCATTTTTACCAGTGTGTAAAAACTCACCAACTTCCCGATTATCCTTAACGTTAATAATAAACTTAAGGCACCTAACGCAAGCTGCGCAGGGTAGTATCTGTGAGAAATATTGTCAATTGTTAATTTAATTGATTTGGATCACGTTTCTAGCTAGATCCGGGTATCCCCTTTTTATTGCTTAAGATGTACAATCAAGTCTCTCTTCGATACCGAACCACACTACTTGATAATGACTACTGATCACGCTGAGAATACTGACCTACCTTCGCTGCCTAATCTGAAAAAATATTTTGTTATAGCCACCATTTTTATTTTAGTCACTATATTTATTGGACAAAGTGTTCAGGACCATTACCAAAAACAAGAAATTCTAGATACGCAAATAATTCACGCCTATCATCAACAGCTAGAATTAGCTGGACAGATTATGAATCAAATTTTGCGACTACAAAAGACTAGCGATCTAGAGGAACAGGATAATGTCGCACAACTATTTCTAATAAATATCAATGAATTAAAATCAAATCAGGATAGAATAAAAAATTTATCAGAACAAGCCCTGACCTTAGGTCAAACTGGTGCTCTTCTTGATACGGAACAGTCAATCTCAAATTGTATTGATCTACTAATTGTGCAGACTAATGAACTTTTAGCATTGATGGAGGCAGAATCGTTAGATAAGGCGGTTGTTTCAGAAATTTATGATACTTATCTACCAACGCACCTTTCCTTTAGGGATGAAAGCACAAGGTTAATAGATCGGTTGGCAACAAATTTAGAGCGAGCGACCGCTGAACATCGACAAGCAATTTGGAATATTGTCATTGTCATTATGGTATTGGTTGTTATTGCAAGCTTATTACTATATCGATTGATATCAAATGTAGCAAACCGAGAGCTTGAAATCTTTGAGACTATTAATAAGCAGTTAGTAGAAGATAATCATTTTCGACTTCAAAACGAACAAGCAATGGCTGAACAAGCTGAACTGATGTTAGTTCAACAAATGAAAATGCGTTCAATTTTGGATTCAACAATTGATGCCATTATTACGATTTCTGCTGATGGTGAAATTGACTCATTCAATAAGGCAGCCGAAACAATGTTTGGCTATCCAGCCGACTATGTGATTGGTAAAAATATAAATATGCTTATGCCTGAACCGTATCATTCTGAGCATGATGGCTATATGCAGAATTATCACCAAACAGGGGAGCAAAAAGCGATCGGTAGAGTTCGTGTTGTGGAAGCCCAGCGGGTTGATGGCAGTACATTTCCGATTGAACTTACTGTCAGTGAGGTCGCCTTATCTGGAGCTAAGCTGTTTACGGGGATAATACGTGATATTACAG